>NZ_PJJV01000075.1:0-111473 GCF_002929655.1 Cryobacterium sp. M23 | reverse complement strand
CATGCTCAGCCTCGGCGGCCACAAACCCGCACTCCCCGGCCGGGATTAACCCACGGTTACGACAGGAGAGCCGAGATTTTGTCAAAATCGGCCCTAAATCGTTTGGAAATCCCGTTTTTCCGGAGAATCTCCGTCGAATTGGTTCCGGCTGCTCACCCAGCGAGACCCCAGTGGCACAATCACGGGCTGAGGCTGAGGCTGAGGCTGAGGCTGAGGCTGAGGCTGAGGCTGAGGCTGAGGCTGAGGCTGAGGCTGAGGCTGAGGTTGAGGTTGAGGTTGAGGCTGAGGTTGAGGTTGAGGTTGAGGTTGAGGTTGAGGTTGAGGCTGGGGCTGGAACTCGGGCTGGGGCTGGAACTCGGGCTGGGGCTCGGGCCCAGACCCGGGCCCAGCTCACCTGAGCACAGACGCGAAGGCGGCATTTGGGATACTCGGAGAATGGTCGACGTCACCCTCACCCTTCCCGCCGGCGCTGTGCTCCTTCGGCGCGCCCTGTCCCAGGATCTGTCTGCAATCGTGGGGCTTCTCGCCGACGACTCCATCAGCGCTTCCCGAGGCGACGCCGACCGGCCGGAAGATCGCGTCGCCTACGAACGGGCATTCGCCGCAATCGACGCAGATCCGGCCCAACAGTTGCTGGTCGCGACGTCGCTCCTGGGCGAGGTGCTGGCCACCATGCAGCTCACCGTCATCCCTGGGCTCGCCCGGGTCGGGTCCACCCGGTTGCAGATCGAGGCCGTCCGGGTTCGCTCGGATCAGAGGAGCCGCGGGCTCGGCGGAGCCATGATTCGGTGGGCCGTGCAGAATGCCCCGGCCTTCGGGGCTCAACTCGTCCAGCTCACGTCGGACGCAGCGCGCGTCGACGCGCACCGGTTCTATGAACGGCTGGGCTTCACCGCGTCCCACGTGGGCTTCAAACACGCCGTGCCGACGGTCTCCTGACGGCAGCACCCCCGCGGGGCAGGATCAGGCAAGCAGGCCGAGGAGCCGTCCGGCGGACCCCGCGCACGCGATCGTCGCGGTGAAGAACACGGCCACCCAGACCACGCCCGGGATGTGGGTCAGACGGGCCAGCTGGTCGGCGTCGGAGGCGGTACCGCGGCTCCGCGACCGGGACCGCTGGAGCTCGACCACGGTACGCACAGCCCCGAGCAGCAGAAACGCCGTGATCAGCAGGGCGAAGACGCTCTGCACCGGAGGAGTGCCGAACCAGGTGATGCCGAAGACCAGACCAGCGGTAACGAGGACGGACCACAGTCCGAACCAGTTGCGGATCTGCACGAGCAGCAGTGCCAGGGCCGCCAGCGACAGCCACAACAGGCCGATGTCGTAGCCGAGGCTGAGCATCCGTGCGGCGCCGAGCCCCAGCAGGGCAGGGGCGGTATAGCCGGCCAGCAGGGTCAGCACCATGCCGGGTCCGCGCGGGCGTCCGCTGCTGACGGTCAACCCCGAGATGTCGGAATGCAGACGGATACCGCCGAGCCGGCGACCGCTCACCGTCGCGACCACCGCATGGCCGCCCTCGTGCGCGATCGTGATGACGTGGCGGGTGACCCGCCACGCGGCCGGAACCAGCACGAGCACGGCAGCGGCCGCGATGGTCAGCCAGGCCGTGACCGCGGGCAGAGGCTCGTTTCGGGCGGAGAGTTGCCCCCAGAGATCGACAAGCCCGTCCATGGATTTCAGCCTAGATTACCTTGGGCGGGAGCTTTATACTGACCGCAAAAGCTGGATACGAGTGAAAGGACGGTCCCCATGAGTGCTTCGGACAAGATGAAGAACACGGCCGAGGAAGCCGTGGGCAAGGCAAAGGAGGCCGCCGGCAAATTGACCGACAACGAGCGGCTGGAAGCCGAGGGCAAGGCTGAACAGGCCAGGGCAAACCTCAAGCAGGCCGGAGAGAACGTCAAGGACGCCGTCACGGATTGAGTCGAATCCACATCTCCACACCATCAGTGCACGTCAATCAAAAGAAAGGACGGCGAGCAGGATGAACGTACTCCTCGTCATCGTTGCCATCATCGCCATCGCGCTTCTGTTCACCGGAGGGTTCGTCGAGTCGCTCAACTTCCTCATCTGGGTTGGCATCGTGCTCGCCGTGATCGCGCTGATCGTCTGGCTTGCCCGGGTGATCTCCGGGAAGCGGGCCTGACCGCGCCGCGCAGGTAGTCTCCGACCCGTACCGAGAAAAGGAAAAAACCCCGGATCTCCGGGGCTTTTTCTTGGCTGTGGGCGATACCGGACTCGAACCGATGACCTCTTCCGTGTGAAGGAAGCGCGCTACCAACTGCGCCAATCGCCCCTGTGGCCTCGTACTGCAACCACGAGTCTCGATACTAACCCAGACCGGGTGGAAGGCGCACATCGTGGCGGCCTCAACACGCCGGAACGACTCGGTTTGAATATGAACAGGACTATCGGCTAGAGTCTTCCAAGCGCGCAGAAATGCGGGCAGTTGCGGATGTGGCGCAGTGGTAGCGCATCACCTTGCCAAGGTGAGGGTCGCGAGTTCGAATCTCGTCATCCGCTCGAATGGAATCGGCCGAAACGCCGGTTCCTTTCGGTATGAATCCCAAGTGGTGGGTTGGCCGAGAGGCGAGGCAACGGCCTGCAAAGCCGTGTACACGGGTTCGAATCCCGTATCCACCTCCAATCCCGGAAGTCAAAATGCAGGAATGACTTTCAGGAAATGGGCGATTGGCGCAGCGGTAGCGCGCTTCCCTGACACGGAAGAGGTCACTGGTTCGATCCCAGTATCGCCCACAGAGTTGGGAAACAGATAAGCCCCCGGTAAAGTGGGGGTTTTTTTGCCCGCACAGCGCCGGAAATCCAGGTGGAGTCGGGCCTTCCTCGGGCTCGCCGCGATGAATCGCCGGGGAGGGTGCGGCGGGTTCGGCCGGAATCGGCTAGAGTCTTTCAAGTCAGCGGAAACGTTGACAAGTGCGGATGTGGCGCAGTGGTAGCGCATCACCTTGCCAAGGTGAGGGTCGCGAGTTCGAATCTCGTCATCCGCTCGAATGGAATCGGCCGTGAGGCCGGTTCTTTTTGGTACGAATCTTATGTGGTGGGTTGGCCGAGAGGCGAGGCAGCGGCCTGCAAAGCCGTCTACACGGGTTCGAATCCCGTATCCACCTCCACTTCTGGAAAGTCTTTTCAGAGAATGGGCGATTGGCGCAGCGGTAGCGCGCTTCCCTGACACGGAAGAGGTCACTGGTTCGATCCCAGTATCGCCCACAGGCAAACCCCCGGTAACTCGGGGGTTTTTCTTTGCCCAAAATGGCCGTGCCCGTCGTGGTCGAGGCGCGCCGCTAAAGTTATTGGGGTTCGAACAATATTGAGGAGTAATACACGTGGCTGACGGCTTTGAGCTATTCACCGACCGGTCCGTTGTCGCAATGCGCGTCAACGGCGAGCTCAAGGATCTCGCCACGACGGTGATTCCGACGGATGTCGTCGAACCGGTGACCATCGGCTCGCCCGACGGCCTCAGCATCCTGCGCCACTCGGCCGCGCACGTGCTCGCACAGGCCGTGCAAACCGTGAACCCGGCGGCGCGCCTGGGCATTGGCCCGCCCGTCACCGACGGTTTCTACTACGACTTCGACGTTGAAGAGGCATTCGCCCCCGAGGACATCAAGTCGCTCGAGAAGGCCATGGACCGCATCATCCGCCAGGGCCAGCGGTTCGTGCGCCGCGTCGTCACCGACGACCAGGCCCGGGATGAACTCGCCGCCGAGCCGTACAAGCTCGAACTGATCGGGCTTAAGGGCGGGGCCGCCGAGACCGTCGACAACGAGTCGGTCGAGGTCGGCGGCGCCGAACTCACCATTTACGACAACGTGGACCCGAAGACGGGGGAGACGCTCTGGAAAGACCTCTGCCGCGGTCCCCACCTGCCGAACACGCGCATGATCGGCAACGGCTACTCCCTGACCCGTCTGGCCGCCGCCTACTGGCGCGGGTCCGAGAAGAACCCGCAGCTGCAGCGCATCTACGGCACCGCCTGGCCCACCAAGGACGAACTGCGGGCCTACCAAGCCCGCCAGGAGGAGGCCGCCAAGCGCGACCATCGCAAGCTCGGCGCCGAACTCGACCTCTTCAGCTTCCCCGAGGAGATCGGCTCCGGCCTGCCCGTCTTCCACCCCAGGGGCGGCATCATCCGTCAGGAGATGGAGAACTACTCCCGCAAGCGCCACACCGAGGCCGGCTACGACTTCGTCTACACGCCGCACATCACCAAGTCGAACCTGTTCGAGACGTCCGGTCACCTCGACTGGTACGCCGATGGCATGTTCCCGCCGATGAAACTTGACGCGGAGTACGACGCCGACGGCCACATGACCCGTCAGGGCGTCGACTACTACCTCAAGCCGATGAACTGCCCGTTCCACAACCTGATCTTCCGCTCCAGCGGCCGCAGCTACCGCGACCTGCCCATGCGCCTGTTCGAATTCGGCTCGGTCTACCGCTACGAGAAGTCCGGCGTCGTGCACGGCCTCACCCGCGTGCGCGGGATGACCCAAGACGACGCGCACATCTACACGACCCGCGAAGGCATGAAAGAGGAGCTCACCAGCACCCTCAGCTTCGTGCTCAAGCTGCTCGCCGACTACGGCCTCGAGGACTACTACCTCGAGCTCTCCACGAAGGACCCGAAGAAGTTCGTCGGCACCGACGAGGCCTGGGCGGAAGCGACCGACACCCTGCGCGAAGTCGCCGAAGCATCCGGTCTCGAACTCGTGGCCGACCCGGGCGGCGCCGCCTTCTACGGCCCGAAGATCTCCGTGCAGGCCCGCGACGCGATCGGCCGCACCTGGCAGATGTCCACCATCCAGCTGGACTTCAATCTGCCGGAACGGTTCGACCTCGAGTACACCGCCCCCGACGGCTCCCGCCAGCGCCCGGTGATGATCCACCGGGCCCTATTCGGTTCGATCGAGCGCTTCTTCGCCGTGCTCACCGAGCACTACGCCGGGGCGTTCCCGGTGTGGCTGTCCCCGGTGCAGGTCGTCGGCATCCCCGTGTCCGAGCAGTACGGTCCATACCTCGACGAAATCATCGGCCGGCTCGAGACGGCAGGCGTGCGCGCCCAGGTCGACCACTCCGACGACCGCATGCAGAAGAAGATCCGCAACCACACCAAGGCGAAGGTGCCCTTCCAGCTGATCGTCGGCGAGGATGACCGCTCCAATCGCTCGGTGAGCTTCCGGTTCCGCGACGGCACCCAGGAGAACGGCGTGCCGGCCGACGAAGCCATCCGTCGCATCATCGCCGCGATCCATATGCGCGCGCAGGTCACGACCCAGGGCCAGGTCTGAGATGGACACGCACAGCGACGAGTTCGAGGGGCTCGAGCAGTCGTCCGAGTTCGCCGCGGTTCCGGATGCCTTCCAACGGCTATGGACCCCGCACCGCCTGGTCTACATCCAGGACGGCCAGCAGCCGCACCCGGATGACTGCCCCTTCTGCCTGGCCCCGAGCATGACCGACGAGAAGGCCCTGATTGTGGCCCGCGGCACGCACGCCTACGTGTTGCTGAACCTGTTCCCGTATAACAGCGGGCATCTGCTGGTCTGTCCGTACCGGCACGTCGCGACTTACGACGAGGCCAGTCCGGAGGAGGTCGCCGAGATCGGCAGTCTCACCCAGGTGGCCATGCGTGTGCTCAAGGCGGTGTCGCACTGCGACGGCTTCAACATCGGCATGAACCAAGGCCGTATTGCCGGCGCGGGCATTGCCGAGCACCTACACCAGCACATCGTTCCCCGCTGGGCGCTCGACTCGAACTTCTTCCCGATCATCGCCGGAACGAAGGCGATTCCCCGTCTTCTGGGCGATGTGCGGCGCGAAGTCGCCGAGGGCTGGCCCCAGGATGGCAACTAGCCGTATATACCCCTCCACCGGCACCCGCCGGGCGGAATCGACACCACCCAAGGAATAGAATCAAAGCTATGACTGAAACCACTTCCGCCTTTGGTTCGAGCCGCGTCAAGCGTGGTCTCGCCGACATGATGAAGGGCGGCGTCATCATGGACGTCGTCAACGCCGAGCAGGCTCGCATCGCCGAGGACGCCGGTGCTGTCGCCGTCATGGCCCTTGAGCGGGTTCCCGCCGACATCCGTTCCCAGGGTGGCGTTGCCCGCATGAGCGACCCCGACCTGATCGACAGCATCATCGCCGAGGTATCCATCCCGGTGATGGCCAAGGCGCGCATCGGCCACTTCGTCGAAGCTCAAATCCTTCAGGCCCTGAACGTCGATTACATCGACGAGTCCGAGGTGCTGAGCCCGGCCGACTACGTCAACCACATCGACAAGTGGAACTTCACGGTCCCATTCGTCTGTGGCGCGACCAACCTGGGTGAGGCGCTTCGCCGCATCAACGAGGGCGCGGCCATGATCAGGTCCAAGGGCGAAGCCGGCACCGGCGACGTCTCGGAGGCCATGAAGCACATCCGCACCATCAAGGGTGAGGTCGCCCGCCTGTCGGCTCTGACCAAGGACGAACTGTACGTCGCCGCGAAGGAACTGCAGGCGCCGTACGAACTCGTCGCCGAGATCGCCGCCACCGGCAAGCTCCCCGTCGTGCTCTTCGTCGCGGGTGGCGTGGCCACCCCCGCCGACGCGGCCCTGATGATGCAGATGGGTGCGGACGGTGTATTCGTCGGCTCCGGCATTTTCAAGTCGGGCAACCCGCAGGCCCGCGCCAACGCCATCGTCAAGGCCGTCACCTTCTACGACGACCCCAGCGTCATCGCATCCGTCTCGCGCGGACTCGGCGAGGCCATGGTCGGCATCAACGTGTCCGATCTGGCTGCGCCGCACCGCCTCTCCGAGCGCGGCTGGTAGATACCCGTTCGTGAGCGTTGGAGTTCTCGCCCTGCAGGGTGACTTTCGTGAGCATGCCGAGGTACTGCGGTCCCTCGGCGCCGAAGTCGAACTCATCCGCCGCCCGGAGGAACTGGACCGCATCAGCGGGCTCGTGATCCCCGGCGGCGAATCCAGCGTCATGGACAAACTGGCCCGCGCGTTCGGTGTGGCGGAACCGCTGGCCGAGGCCGTGCGGGCCGGCCTGCCCGTCTACGGCACCTGCGCGGGCCTGATCATGCTCGCCGACACCGTCATCGACGGGATCGAAGGGCAGCAGAGCATCGGCGGCTTCGACATCGCCGTGCGTCGCAACGCCTTCGGTTCGCAGACGCTCTCTTTCGAGACCGACCTCGACGTGCCGGTGCTCGGTGAGCCGCCGGTGCACGCCATTTTCATCCGCGCCCCCGTGGTGGAGTCCGTCGGGACCCGGGCGCGCGCGATAGCCACGCTCTCGGACGGGCGCTGCGTCGCGGTCGAGCAGGACAACCTGCTCGGAACCTCATTCCACCCCGAGATCACCGGGGAGTACCGGTTCCACGACTATTTCCTGCAGAAGGTGGCCGCCGCCGGCTTCCGCTACTAGGCTCCGGTCATGGCCGGCTGGGTGGCGCTCCTGCGCGGAATCAACGTCAACGGGATCACGATCACGATGACGGACCTGCGGGCCGTGTTCCGCGGGCTCGGCTACACGGATGTCCGCACGGTTCTGGCCAGCGGCAACGTGCTCTTCACGGCGGGCGGGTCGGATGCCGCGGCCCTCAAGGCCACAATCGAACGCGCTCTCTCCGACAACTTCGGTTATCAGGCGTGGATCGTGCTGCTCGGCGTTGACGCACTCGACAGGGTGGCGCGGGCGTTCCCATTCGATGCGGAGCGGGACGGTTGGCATCCGTATGTCGTGTTCGGATCGGCGCGGACCGCGCTCGACGAACTGCTCGAGGCGGCTGGGGAACCGGACCCGGAAACGGAGCAGGTTCGGCCCGGAACCGGCGTGCTTTACTGGCAGGTGCGCCGAAGCATCGGCATCAACAGTCCGTTCAGCGAGCTGAGCGGCAAGGCCCGGTACCGGTCGACCACGACCACCCGCAACCTCCGCACCCTGAACAAACTGATCGCCGCGGCCCCGGGCGCGTGAAGCCCGGCCCATCAGGCATCGCGGGTTAGAATGGGGCGCACCCCACGGTGCAGCGACCAATGGCACCAGTAGTGCAGCGACCAGCACGGCAGCGGCACCCCCGCGCCAATCGACAGCCACGTCACTACAGCCAAAGACAACGGGAGACTCATGTCCGGACATTCCAAGTGGGCGACAACAAAGCACCAGAAGGCGGTCACCGACTCGCGTCGGGCCAAGGCCTTCGCCAAGTTGATCAAGAACATCGAAGTCGCGGCCCGCATGGGTGGCGCCGACCTGTCGGGCAACCCGACCCTGGTCGACGCGATCCAGAAGGCCAAGAAGACCTCTGTTCCCAACGACAACATTGACCGTGCCGTCAAGCGCGGCGCCGGCCTGTCCGGCGAAGTAGTCGACTACACCACCATCATGTATGAGGGCTACGCCGCGCACGGCGTCGCCGTCATGATCGAGTGTTTGACCGACAACAAGAACCGCGCGGCCGCCGAGGTGCGCACCACCATGTCCAGAAACGGCGGCAACATGGCCGACCCCGGCAGCGTCGCGTACAACTTCCACCGCAAGGGCATCGTCGTCGTGCCGAAGAGCAACGGCCTCAGCGAAGATGACGTGCTCCTCGCCGTGCTCGACGCGGGCGCCGAAGAGGTCGTCGACGACGGTGAGAAGTTCGAGGTTTTCAGCGAAGCGCACGATCTCGTCGCGACCCGGACCGCCCTGCAGACCGCCGGGATCGACTACGACTCCGCCGACATCGCGTTCGTGCCCCAGCTCAAGGTCGAGGTCGACGCCGAGATCGCCCGCAAGGTGTTCCGGCTGATCGACGCCCTCGAAGAACTCGACGACGTGCAGAACATCTACAGTAACTACGACGTGTCGCCCGAGGTCATCGCGGAGCTTCAGGCCGAAGCCGAGTAGCGCGCTGTGTCGGTCCGGGTTCTGGGCATCGATCCCGGGCTGACCCGCTGCGGCGTCGGAATCGTAGACGTCGCCGCCAACCGGTCCGCGTCCCTGGTCGACGTGACCGTGCTGCGCAGCTCGCCGGACTTGCCGCTCGAGCAGAGGCTCCTGCTGATCAGCCGGGGCCTGGAAGACCTGCTCGACCGGCACAAGCCGGCGGTCGTCGCCATCGAGAGGGTGTTCGCTCAGGACAATGTCAGCACCGTGATGGGCACCGCCCAGCTGAGCGGCGTCGCGCTGCTCCTGGCCGCTCAGCGTGGGCTGACGGTCACCCTGCACACCCCGAGCGAGGTCAAGGCAGCCATCACCGGCTACGGGTCCGCCGACAAAGCCCAGGTCGGCGCCATGGTGGCGCGGGTGCTGGGCCTGGCCGAGGTGCCCAAGCCCGCGGATGCCGCGGACGCGCTGGCCATCGCGATCTGCCATGCCTGGCGCACCGGGGCGGCCGGCGGCACCCTGCCCACCAGCGCCGACGTGGTCCCCGGCACCCTGACCCCGGCCCAGAAGGCGTGGCGCGCCGCCGAGCGCGGCGCAGTGTCGCCGGTGCCCCGTAGTCTGAAGCGGTGATTGCTTCCGTTCGTGGCCTTGTCCTGTCTGCCGTGGGTTCCACGGCCGTGATCGAGGTCGGGGGAGTCGGTCTGGCCGTACAGGTCACCCCGGCCACTGCGCTCTCCCTGCGCGTCGGCACGGAGGCCCGGCTTTCGACCACCCTTATCGTGCGCGAGGACTCGCTCACCCTCTTCGGATTCCCGTCCGCCGACGAACTCGAGGTCTTCGAGCTTTTGGTCGGCGTCACCGGGGTCGGCCCGAAATCGGCCCTCGGCGTACTCGCGGTGCTCAGCCCCGTCCAAATCGCGCAGGCCGTCTCGGCAGAAGACGACGGCGCTTTCCGCAAGGTCAGCGGCATCGGCCCGAAAACGGCCAAACTGATCGTGCTCTCCCTGGCAGGCAAGGTGTTCGTGACCGTCACGGCCGCGGCATCCGCCCGCCCGGAGCCCACCAGCGCGTCGGCGAACGTGCAGGCCGCCCTGATCGGGCTCGGCTGGTCGGAGAAGGTGGCCGCCGAGGCCGTCGACGAGACCCTCGCGGAGACCGTCGAACCCGGGCAGGTCGGCGTCGCAGCGCTCCTTCGCCTCGTACTCGTCAGGCTCGGCCCGGCCCAGCAGGCATCGGAGCGTCGCCCGTGACCGGCGCACAGGGTCTGGCCGGAGACCCCGGCGTGGAGCTCACCAGGCCGGAACTCGAGGGCGACGCCGAACTGGCCTTCGAGGGTGCCCTCCGTCCGCGCAGCCTCGGCGAGTTCGTCGGCCAGCAGAAGGTTCGCGGGCAGCTGCAGCTCCTCTTGACCGCCGCCACCATGCAGAGCCGCACCCCCGACCACATCCTTCTGGCCGGCCCGCCCGGACTCGGCAAGACCACTTTGGCCATGATCATCGCCTACGAGGGCAACCGCCCGCTGCGGATGTCCAGCGGCCCGGCCATCCAGCACGCCGGTGATCTGGCGGCGGTACTCTCCTCGCTGGTGCCCGGCGAGGTGCTGTTCATCGACGAGATCCACCGCATGGCCCGCTCCGCCGAGGAGATGCTCTATCTGGCGATGGAGGACTTCCGCATCGACATCATGGTCGGCAAGGGCGCCGGTGCCACCTCGGTTCCCCTCGACCTGGCACCGTTCACCCTGGTCGGCGCCACGACCCGGTCCGGACTGCTGCCCAACCCACTGCGCGACCGGTTCGGCTTCACCGCCCACCTCGAGTTCTACGCCGACCACGAACTCGAGCAGGTGCTCGGCCGGGCAGCCAAACTGCTCGACCTGGCGATCGACACGGCCGCCATCGCCGAGATCGCCGGTCGGTGCCGCGGCACGCCCAGAATCGCCAACCGCCTGCTCCGGCGGGTGCGGGACTACGCGCTGGTGCACGGTGGAGACGCCGATGTGGCCGCGGTGCACGCGGCTCTCGAGCTGTACGACGTCGACGCCATCGGGCTCGACCGGCTCGACCGGGAGGTGATGCGCATCATCCTGACCCGTTTTGGGGGAGGGCCGGTGGGTCTGAACACGCTCGCGGTGTCCGTGGGGGAGGAGTCCGAGACCATCGAGGCCGTCGTGGAGCCGTTCCTGGTGCGGATCGGCTTCCTGATGCGCACCCCGCGCGGCCGGGTGGCGACCGCGGAAGCGTGGCGGCATTTCGGCCTGACGGCGCCTCTGGTGGGCGGGCCGCCAATCCCTCTTATGCTGGATGACCTATAATTCGAGTTGGTTCGCCTCGAACCACTCGTGCTGGTTCCCCCGAGCCAGACGCACAGACTTCGGCCCTCGCGCCGCAACCGGAAGGTCCCACAGTTTTATGGATCCGTTAACTCTCGTCATGCTCGCCGTTCTCGCGGCGCTCGTGTTCTTCATGTTCCGCAACAGCCGCAAACGCCAGAAGGACCTCGCTGCCCTGCAGGCCCAGATGGTCGTCGGCGCCGAGGTCATGACCAACTTCGGCATGTACGGAACCATCCTCGCGATTGACGAGGAGGCGAATAAGGTTGCCCTCGAGATCGCCCCCGGAACCGTCGTGCAGTTGCACCGTCAGACCATCGCCCGCGTGGTGGAGCCGATCGTGGCCGAGCCCGAAGATGAGGGCGTCGCCGAGCTGAACCAGGGCAGCACCACCGTTATGGGCGAACCTGACTTCGGTCAGCGCGTCGCCGACACCGACGAAGAGCCCAAAAAGGGCGACGCCTAACCAATCCCTCTCCATGCCCGCGCCTCGGCGCGGGCATGAGCATGAGCATAGAAAGCTGAGTTCTCTGGTGGCAAAGTCGTCTTCGGCCAAGAAGGCCTGGCGTTCCCTCACGTGGCTGGGTGTGATCATCGTCGGCCTGATTGCGCTCAACACGGCCGGCGTGCTCACCGGCGGCGGATCCTGGACGCCCAAGCTGGCCCTGGACCTCGAGGGCGGCACGCAGATCATCCTCGCGCCGAAGCTCGAGTCCGGGCAGTCCGTCTCCTCGGAGCAGCTCAACGAGGCCGTGAAGATCATTCGGCAGCGCATCGACTCGGCAGGCGTCTCCGAGGCGGAGATCAACACCCAGGGTGGCCAGAACATCGTCGTGTCCATCCCCGGCGTGCCGGACGACGCGACGATCAACCGAATCGAGTCCTCAGCCAAGCTCGAGTTCCGACCGGTGCTCGTGGCCGGTGCCCCGTCCGCGGCCAGCGTCGGTGAAGACGTTGTCGGAGAGGACGGGGTCGCGACCCCGGTACCGACCCCCACGGTCGACCCGAGTCTGGAAAGCACCCCGACCGCGGTCCCCACCGACGGGAGCGACCTGAACTGGATCACCCCCGCGCTCCAGGCCCGGTACGAGGCCTTCGATTGCAGCAAGATCGATACCACCAATGTGGCACCGGCGGCGGAGCCGCTTGTCACCTGTGAGGCCGACGGCTCCATCAAGTACATCCTCGGCCCGGTCGAAGTCAGCGGCGAGAACGTCTCCGACGCGACCAACGGCCAGCAGACCACGCAGAGCGGCGCCACGACCGGTGAATGGGTCGTCAACATCACCTTCGACGGAACCGGAACCAAGGCCTTCGCCGACGTCAGCACCCGGCTGAACGCGCTCACCGCAGCGCAGAACCAGTTCGCGATCGTGCTCGACGGCAACGTCATCTCGGCCCCGCGCACCCTGGCGGCCATCACCGACGGCAACGCCCAGATCAGCGGTGACTTCGACCAGGACTCGTCGAAGGCCCTCGCCGACCAGCTCAAGTTCGGCGCCCTGCCGATCAGCTTCACCGTGCAGAGCCAGGACACCATCTCGGCGACCCTGGGCTCCAGCCAGCTCACCGGCGGCCTGATCGCAGGCCTGATCGGACTCGTACTGGTCGTGCTCTACTCGCTGATCCAGTACCGCCTGCTCGGCCTCGTCACAGTGGCGTCGCTCACGGTCGCCGCGATCATCACCTACCTGCTGATCACGATCCTGTCCTGGCGCGAGGGCTACCGGCTGTCGTTGGCCGGCGTCGCGGGTCTGATCGTCGCGATCGGCATCACCGCCGACTCCTTCATCGTCTACTTCGAGCGGGTGCGTGATGAGCTCCGGGACGGACGAGGGCTCGAATCCTCCGTCGAGGCCGGCTGGAAGCGCGCCCTGCGCACCATCCTCGCCTCCGACGCGGTCAACATCTTGGCCGCCGGCGTCCTGTTCATCGTCGCCGTCGGCAACGTCAAGGGCTTCGCCCTCACCCTGGGGCTGACCACCCTCGTCGACGTGCTCGTGGTCATGCTCTTCACCCACCCGATGCTCCAGCTGCTGGCGCGCACGAAGTTCTTCAGCGACGGACACAAGTTCAGCGGCCTCGACCCGCGGGCCCTGGGCGCGACCTACCGCGGGCGGGCGAAATTCCGTCCCTCGGATGACCTCCCTTCCGCCAAACTGTCCTCGGCCAGCCGTGAGGCAGCCAAGCGCCAGACCATCGCCGAGCGCAAGGCGTCAGAACTCGTCGGTTCCAGTGCGGATCGAACGACCGACGGGAAGGATTCCTAATGGCCAGCTTTTCCCAGTTCGGCAACGACCTGCACACCGGCAAGCGCTCGTTCGACATCGTCGGGCGGCGCAAGACCTGGTACCTGGTCGCGGTCGTGTCACTCTTCGTGGCCATCGTCGTTCCCCAGCTGCGTGGCGGCTTCGTCTTCGGCATCGAGTTCACGGGAGGCTCCGAGTTCAAGATCTCCCAGGTCGCCGACCAGGACCAGGGAGCTGCCGCCGATGCCGTGACCGAGGTCGTCCCGTTGGCGACGCCCAGGGTGTCGAGCGTCAGCACCACCGGCATCCGAGTGCAGACCGACCAGCTCACCAGCGACGAGACCCGGGAGATTCGCGCCGCGCTGGCGGATGCCTACGCCGTGCCGATCGAGCAGGTCACCGCGTCCTTCATCGGTCCGGTCTGGGGCCAGGACATCACCGGCCAGGCCGTGCGCGGACTCCTCATCTTCCTCGTGCTCGCCGCCATCGGCATGGCACTGTACTTCCGCACCTGGAAGATGTCGGTCGCGGCCATGACCGCGCTGATGCACGACCTCGTCATCACCGCCGGGATCTACGGCATCACCGGTTTCGAAATCACCCCGGCCGCCGTGATCGGATTTCTCACGATCCTCGGCTACTCGCTCTACGACACGGTCGTGGTCTTCGACAAGATCCGCGAGAACACCTCGGAGGCGGGCGCCGAGACGCGCACGTTGGCCGAATCTGTAAACCTGGCAGTCAACCAGACCCTGGTGCGCTCGATCAACACCTCCGTCGTCGCGGTGCTGCCGGTCGCCTCGATCCTCTTCATCGGAACGCTCGTGCTCGGGGCAGGAACCCTTCGGGACATCTCGCTGGCACTCTTGATCGGCATCGTCGCCGGCGCCTACTCGACGATCTTCATCGCGTCGCCGCTGTACGCTCAAATCCGCTCCGCGGAGCCGACCGTGCGCCGCGCCGACCAGAAGGTTCTCGCCCAGCGGGCGAAGGCCGGCCCCGCGCTGAAGATGGCCGCCGAAGTCAGCATCTAGTCGGCCCTGATCACCGCCGGAGGAGGCCCGCACCCGAGCCGGAAGTGGTACCCGATCCGGCTCGGGAGCAGTGATAATTGATCAAGTGGATGGAGGTGGCCAGATGACCGAACTGACGACTCCTCCTGCCTACCCGGCTCCGCTCCCGCCGGCATCCTTGCGGCGCCTCGTGCCTCGGATCTTTTCCCGGGCCCAGCCGGTCGGCGCGGTCGACACGCTGCTGAAGACCGTGCGGATGCACCATCCCAAGGTGGACCTCTCGATCATCGAGCGGGCCTACGTCACCGCGGAGCAGGCGCATGAGGGCCAGTTTCGCCGCAGCGGAGAGCCGTACGTCACACATCCGGTCGCGGTCGCGCAGATCCTGGCGGATCTGGGCATCGGCCCTAAGACCGTCTCGGCGGCACTGCTGCACGACACCGTGGAGGACACCGAGTACACTCTCGACCAGCTGAGGCACGATTTCGGCGACGAGATCACCATGCTGGTCGACGGCGTCACCAAGCTGGACAAGGTCAAGTACGGCGACAGCACCCAGGCCGAGACCGTGCGCAAGATGATCGTGGCGATGTCCAAGGACATCCGTGTGCTGATCATCAAGCTCGCCGACCGGCTGCACAACGCGCGCACCTGGGGATTCGTGCCTGCCGAGTCCGCGGTTCGGAAGGCGACCGAGACGCTGGAGATTTACGCGCCGCTCGCGCATCGCCTGGGCATCCAGGCTATCAAGTGGGAGCTCGAAGACCTCTCGTTCGCGGTGCTGTACCCCAAGCTCTACGCCGAAATCGACAGTCTTGTCAAGCAGCGCACTCCGCAGCGCGAAGAGTTCGTGCAGCACGTCATCGACTCGATCGTCGACGACCTGAAGGCCGCCCGCATCCGGGGCAAGGTCGCCGGCCGGCCCAAGCAGTACTACTCGATCTACCAGAAGATGGTCGTGCGCGGGCGCGAGTTCGACGACATCTACGACCTGGTCGGCATTCGAGTTCTCGTCAACTCGGTGCGGGACTGCTACGCGGTTCTCGGCGCAATCCACGCTCGGTGGACGCCGCTTCCCGGCCGGTTCAAGGACTACATCGCCACCCCCAAATTCAACCTGTACCAGTCGCTGCACACCACGGTTCTCGGCCCGAGCGGGCGCGCCGTGGAGATCCAGATCCGCACCCAGGAAATGCACCAGCGCGCCGAATTCGGCGTGGCCTCGCACTGGAAGTACAAGGAGCAGACCACAGGCAAGAGTTCCGGTCCGGGCCCGCAGAGCGACACCGACATGGCTTGGCTCGCCCACATCTCCGACTGGCAGGCCGAAACGGCCGACCCGGGGGAGTTCCTCGACTCGCTGCGCTACGAGATCGGCGCCAAAGAGGTCTACGTCTTCACCCCCAAGGGCCGGGTGATCGGTCTGCCGGCCGACGCTACCCCGGTCGACTTCGCCTACGCCGTGCACACCGAGGTCGGCCATCGCACCATGGGCGCCAAGGTCAACGGGCGCCTCGTCCCGCTGGAGAGCCCTCTCGTCACCGGTGACGTCGTCGAGGTGTTCACGTCGAAGAATCCCGACTCCGGGCCGAGCAAGGACTGGCTGAACTTCGTCAAGAGCCCCAGGGCTCGCAACAAGATCCGCCAGTGGTTCACCAAGGAGCGCCGCGACGAGGCGATCGAGCAGGGCCGCGACGCCATCGCGCGCGCTATGCGCAAGCAGAACCTGCCGCTGCAGAAACTGATGAACCAGGACTCCTTCGCGGAGGTTGCCGCGGTGATGAAGTATGAAGACGTCTCTGCGCTGTATGCCGCCGTCGGCGAGGGGCATGTGTCGACGCAGTCGGTGCTGGAGAAGGTGGTCGCCACCCTGCAGAGCGTCGAGGAGAGCGATGCCACGGACCTGCCGTTCGCGCCCCACGGCCGCACCCAGACGCTCCGCAACAGCGACTCGGGCATCCTCGTGCGCGGCGCCCCCGACATCCTGGTGAAGCTTGCCCGCTGCTGCACTCCCGTGCCGGGCGACAAAGTCGTGGGGTTTATCACGCGCGGCGCCGGGGTATCGGTGCACCAGGCATCCTGTCGCAACGTGCAGTCCCTGCTCAAGGAACCCGAGCGCATGATCGACGTCGATTGGGCGCCCACTTCCAAGAGCCTGTTCCTGGTGCAGATCCAGATCGAGGCTCTCGACCGCTCCGGGTTGCTCTCCGACGTCACCCGGGTGCTGTCGGAGCATCACGTCAACATCCTGTCGGCGACGGTGCACACCTCCTCCGACCGACTCGCGATCAGCCGGTTCGTCTTCGAGATGGGCGACACCACGCACCTCGATCGCGTGCTCAATGCAGTGCGCCGTATCGACGCCGTTTATGACGTCTATCGCGTCAACGAGGGCTGAGCGGCCATTCAGCTCGCATTGGCCTCCCGGTATTGACATCAGGTGGGGCGCGGATGCTCGTCGAGGTACCGTTGCACCTCCCGCAGTCGGGTGAGGGCCGGAGCCTTGAACGGCAGGTTGGGTGCCGCGCATAGGCGACTGGCCGAGTCGGTGCTGGTGCAGCCGGCCAGGCGCAGCAGGGCGGCGATCAGGGCAACCCGGTCACCGTCGGTGGGCTCGTCGTGCCAGCGGACGAGGTCGACGGCGGTGCGCAGGGGCAGCGTGACCCGGAGGCCGGAGATCGCCTGAAGCTGGTCGGACGGGCAGCTGACCTCGCGGATCTGCATTCGGGGCGACGGGACCAGTTTCATTCGGGCGGAACTCTGCACGCAGAAGTGGTGGCGGCGAGGTTCCGGCGCCAGACCGTAGATCCAGGCAGCGGTCATCCGCTCGGCGATGGCCCTTGGGGACGCAAGCAGCAACCCGACGGCTCGGGCGCGTCGCACCCGGTCATCGACCTCGTCGACCGGGCACCAAAAGTCGCCCAGGGTGAAGAGTTCCCCGTCGAGACGGGCGCCGCACAGCTCCGCGAGCGGCAGGTCGTGGGCAGAGAGCACCACGGGAAGGCGTGAGTTCATCGACTGTGGGTTCATCGACTCAGCGTGCGCCGGGTGTGTTCTCCCGCCCACAAAAAGTGGGGATCTGTGGACAGATCCCCACTCGTCGTGCTGTGGACGGCCGGGCTACTGGCCGATGGCCTTCAGCCACGCCTTGCGGGTCTCGAGAGCCTCGGTGGCTTCCGTGATCGCCGCGGCATCCCCGCCGGCCTGCGCCGCGGCCAGTTCGGCCTCGAGCTTGACGATGGCATCGTGCAGCTGGCCGGCCAGACCCTCGGCGCGAGCCTTGGTCTCCGGGTTGTTGCGCTTCCAGTGGTCGTCGTCGAGCTTGCGCACGGCTGCCTCGACCTTGCGCATGCGGTCCTCGATGGACTTGACCGAGTCGCGCGGAACCTTGCCGATGGCGTCCCACCGGCGCTGGATGGAGCTCAGCGCGCTGCGCGCCTTGGCGCGGTCCGTCTCGGCCAGCAGAAGTTCGGCTTCGGTGAGCAGCTCGACCTTGAGAGTCAGGTTTCCCGCGAACTCCTCGTCGTCGTGCGCGTCGATTTCGGACTTGACCGAGTAAAGCACGTCGCCGGCTGCCTTGAACTTGGCCCACATGGCGTCGTCCTGCTTCTTGCCGCTGCGACCCGCGAGCTTCCACTCGTCGAGCAGATTGCGGTAGCCCGGGATGCCATCGGCGCCCTTGGGGGCGAGGGCCTCGGCCTGTTCGATCAGGTGCTGCTTGCGGTTGCGAACGTCCTTGTGGGCGCTGTCCAACTCGGCGAAGAATGCCTTGCGGTTCTGCTCGATCGTGGTGCGGGCCGCGCGGAACCGCTTCCAGAGGTCATTGGCCTCGCCCTTGGGAATGCGCGGAGCATCGTGCTGGTGGGCCTGCCACTTCGCGAACAGGGCTTCCAGAGCAGCGCTGGTCTGCTTCCACTGCGTCTTAGCCGGGTCTTCGGCGGCGAGAGCCTCGGCCTCGGCGACGATCGCTGCACGCTCGGCGACGGCGGCGGTCGCTGCGGCCTTCGCTTCGGCGCCCTGCTGCTCGGTGAGCTCGGTCACCGCGCCGCCGAGGGCACCCAGGCGGGTGGCCAGGGCTGCCAGGTTGCCGACCGCGTTGGCGTTCGCCACGGCCTCGGTCAGATGTTTGACGGACTTCGCGATATCTGCGGCAGGTGCGCCACCCTTGGCGCGCTGTTCGAGAAGCGTGACCTGGCCGTTGAGCTCAACGTATTTCCGTTCGAAGTAGGCAAGCGCCTCTTCCGGCGTCGCGTCGGGATACTGTCCCACGGCGCGCTCGCCTGTCGCTTCGCGCACGTAAACCGTGCCGGTTTCGTCTACGCGACCCCATGGTTGCTGATCTGTCGTAGTCAAGAGCCTCACCTTATTGATGTCGTTGTGTGCTCACAAGTGAGCCAATACCCGGTCAAGCCTATTGCAAGCCCGCGCGCTGTTCGTCTGTTCTACTGAACTGATACCTGAGTGATGCTGGTCGGCACCTGAGGGGTGCCGTCCGAAGAGCCGTCGGCGACGCCGGCAGCCGTGATCTGCGCTTTGATTTCGTCCAGTCCATCGGTCACCCGGCCGAGCACCGTGTAGCCGCCGACCGCGTCGGCGGGGATGGTCGTGTCGTCGTAGACGATGAAGAACTGGCTGCCCATACTGTAGGCGTTGCCGCCCTGGCGGGCCATGGCCAGTGCGCCGGCCGGGTACACATCGTCGGCCGGGGCGTTTTCAATCGGTCCATAGCTGTAGCCGGGGCCACCCGATCCCGTTCCGGCCGGGTCCCCGCACTGCAGCACGAAGAAACCGCCGTCGGTGAGCCGGTGGCAGGTCACGTCCTCATAGAAGCCGGTGGTGATCAGGTTGATGGTCGAGGACACCGCCTGAGGGGCGAGGGCTCCATCGAGCTCGATCTCGAGCGGAATGCCGTTGAGGGCCAGCGTGCCGGTCCAGGTGCGGTCTTCCGCCAGGGTGCTGGGCGGCACCTCGCCGCTGTTCGCGCTGTCGGATGGTGCGGCCGACGCGGAGGGGGAAGCGGTGTCGGCCACGGAGGGTGCCGGGCTGCCGGGGCCTCCGGTGAAGAACAGCACCTGGGCGCCGACGGCCAGCGCCACGACCACAGCCACGCTGACGCCGGCGATGAGGTTGTCCCGCCGGCGCCGCTTCACCTGGTGCGCATTCACCGAACGCCGGGCCCGAAAGGCGCGTACACGCACGCGCGCCTCGCGGGCTTCACGTTCTTGCTTCTTGTTCGGTACCACGTCGTAGCCTCCAGGCGGCCTCCTTCGGAAGGCCCGATCGAACGGGGACGGCTCCAGCGTCTGGCGCCCGAACCATGTTGAACTCTACGCAACCCGGAGAGGGCAGACAAACATCCGCTCCGGGCAGCACCGGTTCAGGAGCGGCCCGGTCACCGGCACAAACTACGCTGGACCCATGTTGGATTCACAACCGGGACTGCGCAGCGGGGCCACACCCCTCGCCGTACGGATGCGCCCGACGAGCCTCGAGGAGGTCGCCGGTCAGAAGCATCTGCTCACACCGGGCTCCCCGCTGGTCAGCCTGGCCAGTGACAAGACAGGGGAGCAGGGCGCGGTCTCTGTCATCCTGTGGGGCCCGCCCGGCACCGGCAAGACCACCCTGGCCCAGGCCATCGCGCGCAGCTCGGGCCGCCGGTTTGTCGAGCTGTCCGCCGTGTCGGCCGGAGTGCGGGACGTGCGCCAGGTAATGGAAGAGGCGCGCACCAGCCGGGACCTCTACGGACTCTCCACCGTGCTCTTCCTGGACGAGATCCACCGGTTCAGCAAGGCGCAGCAGGACGCTCTCCTGCCCGGGGTGGAGAACGGGGTCATCATCCTCGTGGCCGCCACCACCGAGAACCCGTCCTTCTCCGTCATCTCGCCGCTGCTGTCCCGCTCCCTACTGCTCACCCTCGAAACGCTCAGCGACGACGATCTCGGTGTCGTTGTCGACCGGGCCGTGGTCGACCCGCGCGGCCTGGCCGACCGGTTCGTGCTCGACCCCGAAGCCAGGGCCGCGATCATCCGGCTCGCGTCCGGTGACGCCCGACGGGCGCTGACCGCCCTGGAAGCCGGGTCGGTGGCGGCGGCGTCCTCCGTCGACGCCGAGTCCGACGCGAAGCCGGTCATCACCACCGAGGTCGTCGCCCTCGCTGTCGACCGTGCGCTTCTGCGCTACGATCGCAACGGCGACGAGCACTACGACGTCATCAGCGCCTTCATCAAATCGGTACGCGGCTCGGATGTCGACGCGTCCCTCCACTATCTCGCGCGCATGATCGAGGCCGGCGAAGATCCCCGGTTCATCTGCCGCCGCATCATCGTGCTGGCCTCCGAAGACATCGGCATGGCCGACCCGCAGGCGCTGGTGATCGCCATCGCCGCCGCCGACGCCGTGCAGTACATCGGCATGCCCGAGGGCCGCATCCCGCTCGCCCAGGCCGTCGTGCACCTGGCCACCGCACCCAAGTCCAACGCGGCCTACATGGCCCTGGATGCGGCGATCGCCGACGTGCGGAACGGCAAGACCGGCCGGGTGCCCAAACCGTTGCGGGATGCGCACTACCCAGGCGCCAAACGCCTCGGCCACGGCAAGGGCTACAAGTATCCCCACGACGACGCCCTCGGCGTGCTGGCCCAGCAGTACCCGCCGGACGAGCTCGCCGAGGTGCGCTATTACGAGCCCACCGAGCATGGCCACGAGCGCGAGGTCTCGGCCCGCCTCGCCAAGTTGCGCAAGATCATCCGTGCCCGCTGAACGGAACGGCCGAACAACCCGATGTGCTAATCTAAAGGTTGCCTACAAATGGAATCGGCATGCGGCTGCGTCCGATTCCGGATTGGATGGTCTCGCCCTCTAGCCGGGCGTCCCGTGGCACCACCCCTCTGAACTCCCATGACGTTGAGCCTGTGCTGTCTCACTGCGCGGCCCCCGCCCTGGTTTCCCTTGTTTGCAGTTCCATCGAAAGGACACCGTGTCTACCAAGTCACGTACCCGCAGTAAGACCCGCCTCTCGCGGGCCCTGGGCATCGCCCTGACCCCGAAGGCCGCGCGCTATCTGGAGAAGCGTCCGTACGCCCCGGGCGAGCACGGTCGCACCAAGCGCAAGACCGACTCCGACTACGCCGTTCGCCTCCGCGAAAAGCAGCGCTTACGCGCCCAGTACGGCATCCGCGAAGCCCAGCTCAAGATCGCGTTCGAGGAAGCTCGCCGCGCCCAGGGACTGACCGGTGAGAACCTCGTCGAGATCCTCGAGACCCGTCTCGACGCTCTTCTCGTTCGCTCCGCGATCGCCCGCACCACCGCCCAGGCCCGTCAGATGATCGTGCACCGTCACATCCTGATCGACGGCCAGCTGGTCGACCGTCCCTCCTTCCGCGTGAAGCCGGGACAGCTCATCCACGTCAAGCCCAAGAGCGAGGCCATGGAGCCGTTCCAGGTCGCAGCCGCCGGCGGTCACGTCGACGTTCTGCCCAAGCTCCCCGCCTACCTCGAGGTCGAGATCGACAAGCTGCAGGCCCGCCTCGTGCGCCGCCCGAAGCGCATCGAAATTCCCGTGACCTGTGAAGTCCAGCTCGTCGTCGAGTACTACGCGGCCCGCTAGGCTCCTTTTCACCCGCACCGCCGTCAGGCGCTGCAACTGAATTACGCTGGAGAGCGGATCACCCTGGGGTGGTCCGCTCTTTGCGTACGCGCACCTGGCTCGTGAATGCTGAATCTGGAATGGATGGTTGGTCAATGTCTGGTGGAGATATTGTCGGGCTCGTGTTCGCCGCTGCCTTCCTGATGCTGGTCGGGTTCCTGGCCCTGCCCCTGGTCAAGCTCGGCCGCGTCTTCGACGAGACGACCGTGGCCATCCGCGACCTGACCCACACCGTCACCCCACTGCTTGAGGAATCCACCAAGACCATTCAGGAGACCAACGCGCAGTTGGCCCGGGTGGACACCATCACCTCGAACGTGGCGGATGTCACGGGCAACGTCTCCGCTCTGGTCGCCCTCGTCGCGGCGACCGTCGGCGGCCCGCTGGTCAAAGTGGCCGGCTTCTCCGCGGGGGTTCGCGCGGCCCTGGGGGCTGCCCGCCCGGGCGGTACCCGCCGCCGCCGCCACAGGTAGTCGGGTACTCTGGAACGGAGCCGGCCCGTCTGGGATTCGCCGGTCAGACGGTCGTTCCAGACGTTCAACCGCCGTGAACCGACCTTTTCACCACTTTTCAGGGTCTCCACACATATTCAGGGAGCATTGCTATGAAGAATTTCATCTGGTTTGTCGTCGGTGTCACCACGGGGCTGCTCATCGCCCGCGAAGCCGGCAAGACGCGTCAGGGGAAGCAATTCTTCGCCGATCTGGACACCAAGGCGCGCGAATTCGGTGAGGCCATCTCGGACGGCTACCGCAAGCGTGAGGCCGAGCTGCGGGACGCCATCGGCGAAATCGCGTCGGAGACCGAAATCACGATCGAAAAACTTGCCAAGTAAGTACTCGCCACGTACGTGCTCGCCAGGTAGGTATCATCCAAATCTTTTTCACTACAACGAACTACGGAACTAATGCAGACTGCTGAAATTCGCGGGCGCTGGCTCGACTTCTTTGCCGATCGCGGTCACACCGTCGTCCCCTCCGCTTCGCTTGTCAGCGACGACCCCACACTCCTGTTCACGGTGGCCGGGATGGTCCCGTTCGTACCGTATTTGACCGGTCTCGTGCCGCCCCCCTACCCGCGAGCGACGAGTGTTCAGAAATGCATCCGCACCAACGACATCGAAGAGGTCGGCAAGACCCCGCGTCACGGCACCTTCTTCCAGATGAACGGCAACTTCTCGTTCGGCGACTACTTCAAGGAAGAGGCGATCGGTTACGCCTGGGAGCTGCTCACCAGCTCGGATGCCGACGGCGGCTACGGCTTCGCCGAGAAGGACCTCTGGGTCACCGTCTACGAGGACGACGATGAGGCCTTTCGGTACTGGCGCGCCCTCGGCCTGCCCGAGCACCGCATCCAGCGTCTCGGCATGGACTCCAACTACTGGTCGACCGGTCAGCCCGGGCCCGCCGGACCCTGCTCCGAGATCTTCTTCGACCGCGGCCCGGCCTACGGCATCGACGGCGGCCCGGCCACCGACGACGACCGTTACGTCGAAATCTGGAACCTCGTCTTCATGCAGTACCTCCGCGGCGAGGGCACCAGCAAGAACGACTTTGTCATCCTCGGCGACCTGCCGAAGAAGAACATCGACACCGGCATGGGGCTCGAACGTGTCGCCTTCCTCAAACAGGGCGTTCAGAACATGTACGAGATCGACCAGGTGCGCCCGGTCCTCGACCGGGCCGCGGAACTGTCCGGTCGCCGCTACGGGGCCGTTCACGACGACGACGTGCGGATGCGCATCGTCGCCGACCATGTGCGGTCGTCCCTGATGCTGATGAGCGACGGAGTGATGCCGTCCAACGAGGGCCGCGGGTACATCCTGCGCCGCCTGATGCGCCGCAGCGTGCGCGCCATGCGCCTCCTCGGCGTCGACGCCGCGACCTTTCCCGAATTGTTTCCGGCCTCCCGCGACGCCATGGCCGGCGCGTACCCCGAGATCAAGGCGGACTACGCCCGCATCAGCCAGGCTGCGTATGCCGAAGAGGAGACCTTCCTGCGCACCCTCGCCAGTGGCAGCGCCGTGCTCGACCTCGCCGTCGCGAAGACCAAAAAGGCCGATAAGGTCGTTCTGCCGGGCGACACCGCGTTCCTCCTGCATGACACCTACGGCTTCCCGATCGAGATCACCCTCGAGATGGCCGAGGAGGCCGGGCTCAGCGTCAACCGCGAGGCCTTCGACACACTGATGGCCAAGCAGCGCGCGATGGCCAAGGCCGACGCCAAGGCCAAGAAGACGCACCTCGCCGACCTGTCGGTCTACAGCGCATTCCGCGCGGCGGGGGAGACCGTCTTCACGGGCTACGACGCCCTGCAGACCGAATCCAGCGTGCTCGGGATCATCGTCAACGGTCTCTCCGTCGACCGCGCCGTCTCCGGTGACATCGCCGAGGTGATCCTCGCCGAGACGGCCCTGTACGCGGAGTCCGGCGGCCAGGAGGCCGATGCCGGTTTGATCGTGGGCACCGGCTACGAGCTCGAGGTGCTCGACGTGCAGAAGCCCGTCAAGGGCCTGATCAGTCACAAGGTGCAGGTGCGGACCGGCGAAGTCGGCGTCGGGGACTCCGCCACCAGCGTCGTCGACCCCGACTGGCGCCGCGGTGCCCGGCAGGCGCACTCCGGCACGCACGTGCTGCATGCCGCCCTCCGCCAGGTGCTCGGCCCGAACGCCCACCAGTCCGGCTCGTACAACAAGGCCGGCTTCTTCCGCCTCGACTTCTCCTGGAACCAGGCACTGTCCCCGGCAACCCGAAGCGAGATCGAAGAGATCTCCAACAACGCCATCCGGGACAACCTGCCCGTACTCACCCGGGAGCTGCCCCTGGCCGAGGCGAAGGCGCTCGGCGCGATGGCCCTGTTCAGCGAGAAGTACGGCGACCGAGTGCGCGTCGTCGATATCGGCGGCCCCTGGTCTCGCGAACTCTGCGCGGGAACCCACGTCGCCTCCAGCGCCGAGATCGGCATGATCAACCTTGTCAGCGAGGGTTCTGTCGGTTCCACGAACCGCCGGGTGGAGTCGTTGGTCGGCCTCGAGGCCTTCCGCGACCTGGCCGCCGAGCGCGCCCTCGTCTCCCAGCTGACCTCACACCTGAAGACGCCGCGGGAGCAGTTGCCAGAGCGCATCAACGAGCTCGTGCAGAGCCTCAAGACCGCCGAGAAGAAGATCGCCGCGTTCGAGGCGCGGGCCCTCTCCGACAGGGTGCCTGCCCTCGTCGCCTCGGCAAAGCTGGCCGGTTCCGTCAATGTCGTGGCCGAGCAGGTCGGCACGCTGGGCTCCGCTGACGACCTGCGGATGCTGGTCACGGCCACCCGCACGCAGCTCGGCAGCACGCCGGCGGTCGTGGCCCTCGCGGCCGTGGTCGCCGACAAGCCCGTCGTCATCGTGGCCACCAACCCCGCGGCCCGGGAGGCCGGCCAGCGTGCGGGAGCCCTGGCGAAGCAGGTCGCAGGCATCCTCGGCGGCGGCGGCGGCGGCAAGGATGACCTCGCCCAGGGCGGCGGCACCGACGCAGCAGCCATCCCGAACGCCCTCGCGGCCGTTCGATCCGCCGTAGCAGGCTGAACCATGCGTCACGGTGTGCGGGTGGGAGTCGACGTCGGGAAAGCCCGGATCGGCCTGGCCCGCAGCGACGCGCACGGCCTGCTGGCGACCCCGGTCGAGACCGTGGGCCGCGACCACTCCGGCAGCCTGGACGTGGCCCGGATCGTGGCCGTGGTGGCCGAGCTCGACGCCGTTGAGGTGGTGGTCGGGCTGCCGCTCGCGCTCTCCGGCAACCGCACGGCGTCGACCAACGATGCGGTGGGGTTCGCCGAGCTGCTGGCCCGGTCCCTGACCGTTCCGGTTCGCCTGGTCGATGAGCGCCTGTCCACCGTCGCGGCGCAGTCGGTCCTGCGCTCCGCGGGGCGGAAGGCCAAAACCCAGAAACCCGTGATCGACCAAGTCGCCGCGGTCATCATCCTCCAGCACGCCCTCGACACCGAACGCACCCTCGGCACACCCGCCGGCACGGCCGTCGATCTCGTGCGCGACCAGCTTCCAGCCGGGCCCCCGCCAGCTGCCGCACCGAATGAAGGGCAGCCTCAACGATGACACCCCCTCCCGCCGACAGCACCGGAGCCCCGGCCGAGCCGGGCGACCCGACAAGCCCCATCGACCCGGCGGACCCTCTCAGTTCGCGTCGGGCCATCCGTGAGTCACGGGACGAAGGCACCCGGTCCAGTCGTCGCGCCCTGCTGGACTCCGCTCCGGTGCCGCAGAAGAGGGGCCGCCGGGGCGCCTGGGGCTGCCTGATCGTCTTCCTGATCCTGGCCGGACTCGCCGGTGCCGCCGCCCTCCTGCTCCAGGAGCCGATCGGTACCGTGATCGGCATGGTGCAGGGCCCGGCGGACTACGACGGCGCCGGAGGCGACGAGGTCATCGTGATGATCCACGACGGTGAAACGGGTCAGGACGTCGCGAACTCCCTCGTCGCCCAGGACGTGGTGAAGAGCTACGACGCGTTCTACGAGGTGCTCCGCGCGGAGAGCCCGGCACCCGTCTTCCAGCCCGGCGCCTACCGTTTGGCCGGCAAGATGAGCGGCCGCGCCGCCCTCGACGCCCTGCTCGACCCGGACAACAAGCTCGAACAGACCGTGGTGATACCCGAGGGAACCACGACCGCCTCGGTGCTCCAGCTGATCAGCGAGGGCACCAGTATTCCCTTGGCCGATCTCGAGGCCGCGGCTGCCGACGTCGAGCCCTACGGCCTGCCGGGCGAGGCAACCACCCTCGAGGGGTTCCTGTTCCCGGCCACCTACACGTTCCCCCCTGAGACCACGGCGCCCGAGGCCATCCGCACGCTCGTCGACCGACAGTTCGAGGCTCTCGACGCTGCCGGGGTCGCGCCCGAGAACCGCTGGAAGACCATCGTTATCGCGGCCCTGATCCAACGCGAAGCGGGGCTCACGGAGGATTTCTACAAGGTTTCGCGCGTGTTCCTGAACCGGCTCGACCCGGCCCAGTGGCAGAGCGGGCTCCTGCAGTCCGACGCGACCGTGGCCTACGGGACCGGGGCGACCGACCGGGTGAAGACAACGGATGCCGAACGCGCCGACGCTGCCAACGCCTACAACACCTATGTGCACCCCGGGCTTCCCGTGGGGCCGATCTCGAACCCCGGCGACATCGCGATCGACGCCGCCGTGAACCCCGCCGACGGCACCTGGCTGTACTTCGTGTCCTGGAACCTCGACACGGGGGAGACGATCTTCTCCACCACGATCGCGGAGCACGACGCCGCCGTGGACAAATGGCTGGCCTGGATGGATGAGCACCCCGAATATGGTTGAGCCCGAAGCATCCGTGCCGGCCCCCGCCCGTGACCCTGCCCGCGTTCGTCGTCTCGCGGTGCTGGGCTCGCCCGTCGAGCATTCCCTTTCCCCGGCACTGCACCGGGCCGCGTACCAGGCGCTCGGCCTGGACTGGCGCTACGACGCCGTGCGGGTGCCGGCGGGCGGACTGCCGGACTTCCTCGCGTCCCGGGGCGCAGACTGGCGCGGCCTCTCCCTCACGATGCCCCTCAAGCACGAGGTCCAGGCGCAGCTCGACGGCATCGACCGGGTCGCCGCTCAGACCGGCTCCGTCAACACGGTGCTGTTCGGTGAAGCCGACGGCCGGCGCACGTTGCAGGGTTTCAACACGGACGTCACCGGCCTGGTGCGTGCCCTCGCCGAAGCCGGAGTGCGCCGCGCGGTGCACGTGTGCCTGCTCGGCGCCGGCGCCACCGCGGCATCCGCCCTGGTCGCCGCGGCTGAGCTGGGCGCGGAGCTGGTCGACGTACTCGTGCGCACCCCGGCGAAGGCGGCCGATCTGGTCGAACTGGGGCAGAGCCTCGGGGTCGTGGTACGGGTATACCCGCTCACCGACCTGCCCGACCCTGCCCGCGTCAGCGAGCTGGTGATCAGCACCCTGCCCGGGGGCAGCGACCCGGGTGCCGAGTTTCCCGCCGGGCTGCGCCGGCAGGCGCTCCTGTTCGACGTCAGCTATTCCCCCTGGCCCAGCGCCCTCGCCCGGTCCTGGTCGTCGGCGGGCGGCACCGCGGTGTCCGGAGAGGGGATGTTGCTGCACCAGGCCCTGATCCAGGTGCGCATCTTCGTCTCCGGCGACCCGTTCGAGCCGCTGCCGAATGAGGACGTGGTGCTGCACGCCATGCGCGGCGCCCTGACCGGGAAGGCTGTGACAGGATAGTGGTCATGCTTCGTTGGCTCACCGCCGGAGAGTCCCACGGCCCCGAACTCATCGCCATTGTCGAAGGTTTGCCCGCTGGAATCCCGGTTACTCTAGATGCGATCCGCCTCGATCTGGCACGCCGCAAACTCGGCTACGGCCGAGGCGCGCGCCAGAAGTTCGAGCAGGACGAACTGAACATCTCGGGCGGCGTGCGCCACGGCCTCACCATGGGCGGACCGGTTGCCCTGCGGATCGGCAACACTGAATGGCCCAAGTGGGCCGAGGTGATGAGCCCCGCACCGGTGGAGACCACGTCCGCGCGCGGCCGCGGCGCCCCCCTGACCCGTCCCCGGCCCGGCCACGCCGATCTGGTCGGCATGCAGAAGTACGGTTTCGGCGAGGCCCGCCCGGTACTGGAGCGCGCCAGCGCCCGGGAGACCGCGGCACGCGTCGCGCTGGGCGCCGTCGCCCGGTCGTTCCTGGCCGAGCTTGGCATCACCCTGGTCAGCCACACCCTGTCAATCGGGCCGGTTCGCGTGCCCGTCGACGCCCCGCTACCGCTACCCGGCGACGTCGACGCCCTCGACGCCGACCCGCTGCGCTGCTTCGACGCCGTCACCTCCGCCCGGATGGTGGCCGAGGTCGACCTGGCCCACAAGGAGGGCGACACCCTCGGCGGGGTCGTCGAGGTGCTGGCCTACAACCTTCCTCCCGGACTCGGTTCGTTCGTGCACTGGGACCGCCGCCTCGATTCGCAGCTGGCGGCCGCGCTGATGGGCATCCAGGCCATCAAGGGGGTCGAGGTCGGGGACGGTTTCCTGACCACCACCCGGCGCGGGTCGGAGGCGCACGACGAGCTTGTGCAGGCCGACGGTCGCATCCAGCGGGTCAGCGACCGGGCCGGCGGCACCGAAGGCGGCATGAGCACTGGAACCGTGTTGCGCGTGCGCGCCGGCATGAAGCCCATCTCCACGATCCCGCGCGCCCTCCGCACGGTTGACGTGGCCACGAGCGAGGCTGCCCCCGCGCACCACCAGCGGTCGGATGTCTGTGCCGTGCCGGCCGCCGGCGTGGTCGCGGAAGCCATGGTCGCTCTGGTGCTGGCCAACTCGGTCCTGGAGAAGTTCGGTGGTGACTCCATCGTGGAGACGCGCCGCAACCTGGATTCCTACCTGGCCGGCATGCCGGCGAATCTCCAGACGGGCGCGTCCAGCGACGCTTCCCTTTAGAGGCGCCGGAGAACCACGATGGCCGCGCCGACGCATCCGATCCTGCCCCTCGTCTTCATCGGTCCCATGGCCGCCGGCAAGACCAAGATCGGCCGGAGAGTGGCGAAGTCCCTCGATGTGCCGTTCATCGACACCGACCACCGCATCGTCGCCCTGCACGGGCCGATCACGGACATCTTCGGGCAGCACGGTGAAGAGCACTTCCGGGTGCTCGAACGCCAGGCCGTGGTGCAGGCCCTCACCGAGCAGGCCGTGGTCTCGCTCGGCGGGGGAGCCGTGCTCGACGAGGAGACCCAGGCCGACCTTGCCGAGTGCTCCGTGGTGTACCTGAGCGTGTCCGCTCGAGCCGTCGGGGCCCGGATCGGCGGGGCGAAACGGCCGCTGCTCACGGGCGGAATCGCCGATTGGAAGCGCATCTACGCCCTCCGGCGCCCGATCTATGAGGCGCTGGCCGGCATCCGTTTCGACACCTCGCACCGTCCCCTGGGCGCCATCGCTGATGACGTCGTGAAATGGACCAAGAAAAGATCATGACCGGAGCACCTGTGCCTGATTCCACCGAGCCCGCCACCACCGTCATCACGGTTACCGGCGCCGACAGCTACGCCGTTCTGATCGGTCGCGGCCTCGTCGACGACGTCGTCGAACAGCTCGGCCCGAAGGTGGCGAAGGTGCTCATCGTGCACACCTCACACCTGGGCGCCCGCGCCGTCGCCCTGCGCGAGAGCCTGCTCGGCAGATTCGAGGTGCTGATCGCCGAGGTGCCCGACGCAGAGGCTGCCAAGCGCGTCGAGGTGGCCGCGTTCTGCTGGCAGGTCATGGGTCAGGCCGACTTCAGTCGTACGGATGCCGTGATCGGCTTCGGCGGCGGCGCCGTCACCGACCTGGCCGGCTTCGTCGCCGCGACCTGGCTCCGTGGCGTGCGCCTGGTGCAGATCCCGACCAGCGTGCTCGGCATGGTCGACGCCGCCGTCGGCGGCAAGAACGGCATCAACACCGCCGAGGGCAAGAACCTTGTCGGCACCTTCTACGCGCCCGCCGCCGTCATCTGCGACCTGGACGTGCTCGACGACCTGCCGCGCAACGAGATCCTGGCCGGCTTCGCCGAGATCGTGAAGGCCGGGTTCATCCAGCTGCCCGAGATCCTGGACATCGTCGAAGCGGATGTCACGGCCGTCACCGACCCGCACACCCCGCAGTTCCGGCGCGTGCTCGAACTCGCGATCGGGATGAAGGCCCGGGTCGTGGGGGAAGACTTCAGGGAGTCCGGCCTGCGTGAGATTCTGAACTACGGGCACACCCTCGGCCACGCCGTCGAGCACGCCGAACGCTACGGCTGGCGGCACGGGGCGGCCGTTGCCGTCGGCATGATGTTCGCGGCGGAGGTCGCCCGGCTGAGCGGCCGGCTCTCGGACGAGGCCGTCGACCGGCACCGTCGCATCCTCGAATCGCTCACCCTGCCCACCACCTATCCGGTCGGCCGCTGGAGCACCCTGCTCGCCACCATGCAGCGCGACAAGAAGACCCGCAGCGGCATGCTGCGATTCATCGTGCTCGACGACATCGGGAAGCCGACCGTGCTCGAAGGACCGGACTCATCGTTGTTGTTCGCCGCCTACCAGGAGATCGGCTCCTAACCATTCGCGCCGCATCGGTGGGCCCAGACTGATTCCCAGACCGGCGCAGCCGGTCGCCGCTGACCGGAGCCTTCGGAGGTTTCAGGACGAGTCCGTGGATCGTCCGTGCGGCCGGTGAGAGCGGAGGCGGAGACTTCGCGAACCTGGCGGCGGCCCATGAGGCGGCAGTCACGGAACGGTTCATCGGTCCGGGCGTGCGCAAGCTGGTGCAGGAGTCCTGGCAACGGTCGCTCGCCCTCAGCCTTGATCCGCTGAGGCTCGTCCCCGAACACGAACTCAGCTCCGACGAGCGACGCGAGCTGCGCGACCGGCATCCGCTGGCCGCCGTGCTCCCGGTCGTGCACAACCTGCTCATCCGGCACGCCTTCCACTCCGGCCTGATCGTGGCCATCGGTGACGAGTTCGGCCGCCTGCTCTGGATCGACCGGGACCGAACCGTGCGGAGTAAGGCGGAGGGGATGCTGTTCGTCCGGGGGTCGGACTGGTCCGAGCGCCGGGTCGGCACGAGCGCGCCGGGCACGGCCCTGGCCCTCGATCACGGAATCCAGATTCAGCGGGCCGAGCATTTCAACCAGTTGGCGCATCCGTGGAGTTGCACGGCCGTGCCCATCCACGACCCGCATTCCGGCTCCATCCTCGGCGTCATCGATATCACGGGCGGCGACGAGGCGGTAGCCCCGCAGACTCTCCGCTCGTGGAGGCGGCCGTCGCGGCCCTGGAAGCGGAACTGCGCATCCAACGGCTGAGCGTGGCCGCGGACCCACCCACGGTGGCCCGATTCTTCGGATCGGCGCCGCCGGCCGCTCCGGCGCGGCCGTGCCCGGTCCGGTTGGCGGTGCTCGGCCGTGACCACGGCCGGCTCGACAGCGCCGGCGGCCCGGTGGAGATCAGCCCCCGGCACGCCGAGATCCTCACCCTGCTGGCGTGGAACCGGGACGGGCTCTCCGCCGACCGGCTCTCGCTGCTGCTCACCGACCAAACCAACGCGGTCGACAACCTGCGTGCCGAGATGGTGCGGCTGCGCGGGGTGCTCGAGCAGACCAGCCCCCGTATCGGCATCGCCTCCCGGCCCTACCGGCTCGAGACATCCGTCGAACTGGACGCCCAGCGCGTGCTGGCATCCCTGGAGCGCGGCGCGCACCGGGTGGCGTTGGGGGCTTACCGGGGGCCCGCGCTACCGAGCTCGACCGCGCCGGGAATCGTCCAGATCCGCGCCGAGATCTCTGCGCGGCTCTGGCAGGCCATGCTCAGCGACGCGTCCGCCGAACTCCTGCTGGAGTACGCCCCGCACCGACGAGGCCACCTACGACGCTGAGGTCTGGCGCGCGTGCCTCGAACTGCTGCCGGCGCGGTCGCCGAAGCGGGCATCCGTGGTCGCCCGGTTGAACCGAGTCGAGGACGAGCTGCGCCCCGACGGCTCCGCGGCCCCCGCCCGCAATATCCCGCAACGCTGAAGCAACGTTCTCCTTCCTAGGATCATGGTCCAGGTCCGCGTCCCGCGGTTCCGCACCGACGACGTCGTCGACGAGGAGACATCATGACCGCCTATTCCAACCCCGGAACACCGGGCGCCCTCGTCACCTTCAAGCCCCGCTACGAGAACTGGATCGGCGGCGAGTGGGTCAAGCCCGTCAGGGGCCAGTACTCCGAAGACATCTCGCCCGTCAACGGGAGGCCGTTCGCCAAGGTGGCCCGCGGCATTGCGGAAGATATCGAACTGGCCCTGGACGCCGCGCATAGTGCAGCGCCGGCGTGGGGCAAGACCTCGTCGACCGAGCGCGCGGCCGTGCTCAACAAGATCGCCGACATCATCGATGCGAACCTCGACCTGCTCTCGGTCGCCGAGACCTGGGAGAACGGCAAGCCGGTGCGCGAGACGTTGAACGCGGACATCCCGCTCTGTTCCGACCACTTCCGCTATTTCGCTGCCGCCATCCGCGCCCAGGATGGCGACCACGCCGAGCTGGGCGGCGACATGGTCTCCTACCAGTTCCACGAGGAGCTCGGCGTTGTCGGGCAGATCATCCCGAGGAACTTCCCGCTCCTGATGGCCGTCTGGAAGCTGGCCCCGGCCCTGGCCGCCGGCAACGCGATCGTGCTGAAGCCGGCCGAACAGACCCCGGTGTCGATCCTCGTGCTGATCGAACTGATCGGCGACGTGCTGCCGCCGGGAGTGCTCAACGTCGTCAACGGTTTCGGCATCGAGGCCGGCAAGCCGCTCGCGTCGTCCAATCGTATCCGCGAGATCGCGTTCACGGGAGAGACCTCGACCGGGCGTCGGATCATGCAGTACGCGAGCTCCAACATCATCCCGTCGACCACGGAGCTCGGCGGAAAGAGCCCCAACATCTTCTTCGGCGATGTCGCCCAGGAGAAGGATGCGTTCTACGACAAGGCCCTGGAAGGGTTCGTGCTTTTCGCGTTCAACCAGGGCGAGGTGTGCACCGCGCCCAGCCGGGCGTTGCTGCAGAAGCCGATCTACGATAACTTGCTGAGCGACGCCGTCGAGCGCACCCATGAGGTCATCCAGGGCAACCCACTCGACACCGCGACCCAGGTCGGCGCGCAGTCCAGTAACGACCAGATTGAGAAGATCCTGTCCTACATCGACATCGGCAAGCAGGAGGGTGCGAAGCTGGCGATCGGCGGCGAGCGGGTCGACCTCGGCGGTGAGCTGAGCGGAGGCTACTACGTGCAGCCCACCATCTTCGAGGGACACAACAAGATGCGCCTGTTCCAGGAGGAGATCTTCGGCCCGGTGCTCGCGGTCACCAGCTTCACCGACGACGACGCCATCTCGATCGCCAACGACACGCTCTACGGTCTCGGGGCCGGGGTCTGGTCCCGCAACGGCAACATCGCCTACCGGGCGGGGCGGGACATCCAGGCTGGCCGCGTCTGGGTGAACAACTACCACGCCTACCCGGCGGGGGCGTCGTTCGGCGGCTACAAGAGCTCGGGCATCGGCCGGGAGAACAACAGGCTCGCGCTGAGCGCCTACCAGCAGACGAAGAACCTGCTCGTGTCCTACAGCGAGAGCGCCCTGGGCTTCTTCTAAACCGCGGTGCCGGTCCGGCTTGCGCTGGAGCACAAGCCGGACCACACGCAGCACCTCACCGGGGTCGAGGCTCAGGGGACCGTCGAGACACGAGTCCTCGGCGGCCTTCGGACCCGGCCCGCAACCAGAAGTGAACGGCCATGCCGGAGGCAGGCGTCACCGCATCGATCACCATCCCGGGGGAGACGATTCCGCGGGTGGCGCTCACCGCCGTCGCGGTCAAGCTGCTCCGCAGCCTCTGGGACGAACACGGTCCACTGATGTTCCACCAGTCCGGGGGCTGCTGCGACGGCTCCTCACCCACGTGCTATCCGGACGGCGAATTCATCACCTCGGACCGTGACGTACTCCTCGGCCGACTCGACATCGCCCCATCGGGAGAGGCCGCGCAGCCGATCGACTTCTGGATGTCGGCCGAACAGTTCGACTACTGGAGCCACACCTTCCTCACGGTCGACGTCGTTCCCGGCCGCGGATTCTCCGTCGAAGCGCCGCGCGGTGTGCGGTTCCTGCTGCGCTCCCGGCTGATGGACTCGTCCGAGTAGTCCGTGCTCACGGAGTCCTCTCCTCCACCGCTCCCTCCCGGGCCCGGCCTTGTGGACGGGGACCGCGACGGATGTCCGCGCGTCCAGTCTGGGTTGCATGACAACCCCTCTGCGCGTCGAAGACGCTGCCCCAGTGACCACGACCGAGCAGGCGCGAGACCGGGTGGCCGACCTCGTGCGGTCGGTCGGCTCCTGTCCGAGCACGGCCCGTGCGGCAGCGTCATCCTCACCCTCGAGCGACCGGGCACCGCGGCGCTAACCGCGCCCGGCCAGGCCTGGGCCCGGGAACTCGCCGAATCCTTCGGCAAAGTGGTGCGCATCACGGGCATGTTCGTCGCCCACGACGAGGGCGTCTGCGAACTCCCGGCCACCGTCGTGGATGCAGTGGCAGACTGACAGGATGATGATCAGCGGTGAGCGATTCGAAAGTGTCAACGCCTGTGTTGCCGGCCGGGTGGGCGCGGGGCCGGTCGATGCCTGAACGCACCCTGATCCTGTTGCGGCACGCCAAGTCGGACTGGGCGGGCGGCCAGGCCGACGTCGACCGGCCGCTGGCAAAACGTGGGGTGCGGCAGGCGCCGCTCACCGGAGCGTGGCTGTCCCACAGCGGCTACCGCATCGATCTCGCGGTCGTGTCACCGGCGGAGCGCGCGCGGGCCACCTGGGACCTCGTGGCGGCCGAGTTCGAGAGCACTCCGCCGATCCGTGTCGACCATGCCGTGCATGCAACCTCGGCCGGCGAACTGCAGAGCATTGTTCGGGCGCTGCCGGGCACCGCGCACACCGTCGTCCTGGTGGGCCACAATCCCGGCCTCGAGGATCTGGCCACCGCTCTCGCCGGCACGACCGTGTCTCTGCCGACCTCGGCTTTCGCCGTGATCGGCTGGGAGGGTCCCTGGTCGTCCGCCGGAGAGTCCCCGGCGGCCCTCCTGGCCCAGGGCCGGCCGCCCAGGGTGAACGCGCCTCCTCGCTAGCGGCGCAGGGCTGCTTGAACGCGCCGAGAAAGAGGACGACCGCGGCTGCAACCGATCCCGTGGTCAGGCCGCGGGGCACGCCACGACGTTCCAGGGCGTTGCGGAGCGTCGGGAAGCGCGCCAACGGATGCCGGTGCTCTCGCGCCGGGAGGCACTCGAGGGTGCCAGCGCTGGCATCTGCTTCTGACTCGTCGTCTCGTCGTATCCGGCTTGTGCGACGCTGGCCAGACGGCGCTTTTTCGCCGACGTAGTCCCACGAAGCGCGACCGCATGGAACTAACGAATTCGACGGAGATTTTGCGCAATCTGGCACGGTTTGGCCGGTTTGGGACGCGTGGGGCCAAAATCTCCGAAGAATTCGTCCGAGACTGGGGGACTGGTTTTGGGGCGGGGGCGGTGTCGGGGGCGGCGGGTCAGCCGCCGAGCCAGGACCAGTGGCTGAGCGGCCAGTTGATCACGAACGCCCGACCGACCACATGGGAGACGGGCACGAATCCGTTGCCGGGTGTGTCTGTGTGCAGCCGGCTGTCCGCCGAGTTGTAACGGTTGTCGCCCTCGACCCAGAGACCGCCGGCTGGCACGGTCACGGAAAAGTCGTACTCCGACGTTCGGATGGCCCCGGGCGGCAGCTTGAGGTAGGGCTCGGTGATCGGCTCGCCGTTGACGGTGGTGCTGCCCACCGCGTCGCAACAGGCCACATCGTCGCCGGGGAGGCCGATGACGCGTTTGACGAGGTGGTCATCGGAATCCGGAACCCGGAGGCCGGCCTCAGCGGCGAGCCACTGGATGCCGTCGACAACGGTGTTCCCTGCCTCGATCGGGGCTGGCTCGACCGGACCGAGCCATCCGCCGGGATCCCTGAAAACGACGATGTCGCCGCGATCGATGTCGACGACGTCGGGGACGAGCTCGTTCACGATGATGCGGTCGTCGATCTGCAGGGTGTCCTGCATCGATCCGGTCGGGATGTAGAACGTGCGGATCAGGAATGCTTCGGTCAGAAACGAGACGACCAGGGCGCTGGCCAGGATGACGAGCAGGTCTCGGAGGACGCGACGCCTCCGTGGTGTGCGGGCGTTGGCGCTACCCGACGCAGATCCGCGCCAGGCGGCGCGGGGCCGACGACCCGCGCTCTCGTGGTCTGTCAATTTCTCCCCTGACGTGACGCGTGGTGGGCCAATTCGACCGATGCAGGGCGACTGCAAGGCCAGGGTGAGCAGAACGCGGTTGCACCCCTGTCGCCACGGGGATGACGGCGCGGAGACAGGCGATGGCCTCAGTGCGTGCGGCGGCTGCGTGGGCTGACGTTGGAGCGCAGAGAATCAACTTTTTTCCGGGCCTCGTCCTCCGTGCAATAGGTCTCCGGCGACGGGATGCTCTGCCCGTTGTCCGCGGAGAAACAGAATCGGTAGCGGCCCGACTGGTCCCGATAGATGGTGAATCTTCCGGCCATGTCACACCATTGTCCTTGGCCTGGCGCCGACCAAACGACCGGCTTCGACACCCTACCGCCCTGGATCAGCGCCGGATAGAGGCACCGCGGCGCGCGCCAGTGTGATGTCGGCCGGCACGGGTCGTGCACAGATTCGGCGGCATATGATTGATCACGACCGACGACCCGATGGGAACCCTTTCCGCATGACTGCGCGCGTACCATTCTTCGTTCGCAATCGGGTGGACGGCACCGACGGGGCTCTCGCCGGCCGGGCCGACGGCACGGGCATCCGTGACACGGTCACGCGGTACTACTCCCTGACCAAACCCGGCGTTCTCTACGGCAACGCGTTGACAGCCGCGGCGGGCTTTCTCCTCGCGGCCCGGGGCCAGGTGGATCTTTTCCTGTTCGCGGCTCTCTGCCTGGGTACCACGCTCGTGATTGCTTCGGCCACCGTGCTCAACAACGTGCTCGACCGCGACATCGACACGGTGATGGAACGCACGAAGAAGCGGGCCACGGTCACCGGCCGCATCGGCGTGCGCAACGCGGTCACCTTCTCAAGCCTGCTGTTCGTTTTCGGCATGGCGACGCTCATCGCCTGGACGAACTGGCTCGTCGTCGCCGTCGGCCTGGGCGGCTTCCTCGTCTATGTCGTGCTCTACGGCATGCTGTCCAAGCGCATGTCGATCCACGGCACCCTGGTCGGCAGCGTCTCGGGCGCAGCGCCCATCCTGGCCGGCTACGTCGCCATCACCGGCGCCATCGACATCGCAGCCGTGCTCGCCTTCCTGGCCGTGTTCCTCTGGCAGATGCCCGAGTTCTATTCCATCGCCATCTACCGCCACGACGAATATGCCCGCGCCGGCGTGCCCGTCATCTCCGTGGTGCGGGGCGTCCCGAAGACCACAGTTCAGATCCTCGTCTACACGGTCGGATTCGTTGTCTCCACCCTCCTCTTGTCGGTATTCGGCTACGTGGGCTACGTCTATACGGCGGTCATGGGCGTGCTCGGCGCTTACTGGATCTGGCTGGGTGTCATCGGCCTGCGCGCCGCCGATCCCGCCGCCTGGGCCAGGCGCATGTTCCGCTACTCGCTGGTGATGATCCTGGTGTACTGCGTGATGATCTCGGTCGGGCCGATCCTGCCCTGATCCTGCCCTGGCCTTCGGCGCCCGCGTACTCCTTTAGGCTGTGGGAATGAGTACAGTTCTCGTTCTGAACGGCCCGAACCTGGGGCGGCTCGGCAGTCGCGAACCCGACGTTTACGGGTCGGCCGACCTCGATCAGCTGCGCGCGATGCTGACGCGGGCCGCCCCGGCGGGGATGACGGTCGACGTGCGCCAGACGGATGACGAGGCCGAGCTCATCCACTGGCTGTACGAGGCCGTCGACGAGCGCATCCCCGTCATCCTGAACCCGGCGGCGTTCACGCACTACAGCTACGCGCTGCGGGATGCGGCCGCTCTCGTGACGAAGGCCGGCGTCACCCTGGTCGAGGTGCACCTGTCCAACCCGCACGCCCGGGAAACGTTCCGCCACACGAGCGTCGTCAGCGCCGTGGCCACCGGGGTGATCGCCGGGTTCGGCTTCGATTCCTACCGTCTGGCCCTGGACTTCATCGCGAGGTCGGTGCCGGCGACCGCCTGACCGGCCGGGTCTCGCGCCTTTGGTGCGCGGGCTGCGGGCAACTACACTCAATGATGGCCGAATCGGCCGCGCACCTTTCTAATTGAACCCAGTGAACGGAACACATTTTCATGGCATCAACCGCCGATATCCGGAATGGCGTCGTGCTCAACATCGATGGCCAGCTGTGGGCAGTCACCGATTTCCAGCACGTCAAGCCGGGCAAGGGCGGCGCCTTCGTCCGCACCAAGCTGAAGAACGTCGTGACGGGCAAGACCGTCGACCGCACCTTCAACGCCGGCGCGAAGATCGAGACCGAGAACGTCGACCGCCAGGACTTCCAGTACCTGTACGCGGACGGCGACTCCTACGTCTTCATGGACGTGTCCGATTTCGATCAGCTGCACGTGCCGGCCGTCGTTGTGGGCGACGCCGTCAACTTCATGCTCGAGAACCAGAACGTGACGATCGCCCTGCACAACGGCAACCCCCTCTACGTCGAGCTGCCGGCCTCCGTCGTTCTCGAAATCACCTACACTGAGCCGGGCCTTCAGGGCGACCGCTCAACCGGCGGCACCAAGCCGGCCACCGTCGAAACGGGCTTCCAGATCCAGGTTCCCCTGTTCCTCGAGCAGGGCACCCGAGTCAAGGTCGACACCCGCACCGGGGACTACCTGGGCCGCGTCAACTAGTGAGCGCTCGGACCAAGGCGCGCAAGCGTGCGATCGACATCCTGTATGCCGCAGACGTGCGGCAGAGCACCATCCCGGAGTCGCTTGCCCTCGAGGCGCAGCGCGCCGCGAGCGAGCCGGCCCGGATGGCCTCCTGGCTCTACGCCCGGGACATCATCGACGGCGTCGTGGATCACCGCGAGGAGATCGACGAACTCATCGAGACGTACTCGCAGGGCTGGACGCTGGCTCGCATGCCCGTCCTCGACCGCGCCATCCTGCGCATCGGCATCTGGGAGATCCTCTTCAACGACGCCGTCCCGCACGCTGTCGCCATCGACGAGGCGGTCGAGGCCGCCAAAATCCTGTCGACGGATGACTCGGCCGGATTCGTGAACGGACTCCTCGGGCGCATCGCCCAAACCGCACCATCCGCGTAATCCGTTCTGCCAGGGGGGAACGCATGACCAACACCGAGCCCGCACCGCCCCGCGCCCCGGAGCCGTATCCGCCGGCCTACGGACAGTCGCCCTTCCCGGCTGCGCCGAAGACGAACACACTGGCGATCATCTCCCTGGTGTCGGCGTTCTTCGTGTCCCTGGCGGCCGTGATCACCGGGCACCTCGCCCTGGGGCAGATCAGGCGCACCCATGAAGGCGGCCGGGGTCTGGCGATCACCGGGCTCGTTCTCGGCTACGTGGGCATTGCCGCCACAACCCTGGCGCTCGTGATCGCCCTCGTCGTCACCGCGACCGTGATTCCGCTCATCGCGGCGGCCGTGAACGGAGCCGTGGGCGACCAGCCGTGGAGTTCGTCCACGAGCGAGCCGCAGGCGGATGAGGCGAACGGGGATGCGTCGCAGGAAGCCCTGCCCACCGGCACCGTCGGCGCGGCCCACTTCGACGACGGCTACCTGTCGGTCGGCACCGGCGCCGCGCTCGTCGACGTCTACTTCGACCCGATGTGCCCGTACTGCCGGCAGTTCGAGGAGACGAACGGCGGCGAGCTGGCTGCCCTCGCCTCTGACGGGACCATCACCCTGCGGCTGCACTCGCTCACTTTCCTCGACCGGGTCTCGCAGGGAACGGCCTACTCGACCAGGGCATCCGCCGCGCTTACCTGCCAGGCCACCCTCAACCCGGAGAACCTGCTCGCCTACCAGGCGGCCCTGTTCGCGAACCAGCCCGCCGAGAACACCGCGGGGCTCGGCGACTCGGAGCTCGCGGCCCTCGTCGACAACCCCGTCGACATCGACGACTGCCTCGCGGCCGGCGAGTACCAGGCCTGGTCCCGGGCCAACACCGAGCAAGCCCTGAACGGCGTGATTGCGGATGCCGAGATCACCCGGATCCGGGGCACGCCGACCGTGCTCGTCAACGGCAGGGTCTACGACGGCGGACTGACCGACCCGGCGGAATTCCTGGACTTCCTCAGTAGCAACTCGGTCGGCTGAGCTCAGCCGCGAAGGTCTCAGGTGGAGACCGTGATGCCGGCAACGGTGCCGGCGATGAAGGATGGCCAGACCGAGCGCATAGGGGTGGTGCCCTGCAGCTGCAGGGTGACGTCGAGGTCCGTGAATGCCCACCGCTGGCTGCTGACGGCCAGGGCGCTCACCTCGGACGCGGACGGGGATGGGCCCGGGGACCTCTCGATGTTCTTCTCGCTGCCCTGGGGCGACATGGCGTCGTCCTCCCTCGCCTGGGGCCGGCAACCAATCAAAGTCGGCAGCCACATCGGCGCCCCTGGGGGCGGTTAGGCCCAGCACGAGGGAGCCCGCGTCGGGTGCTAGTGTGAACCCCGGAAATGACATCCTTTAACAGCCGTCCGGTGAGGCGGGGAAGGAGGTCGGGTTTATGGCACGCACCGTGTTGAACCAGGCTGATATCGCTCGAGCGTTGACTCGGATCTCCCACGAGATCCTGGAGTCCAATCGAGGCGCCGAGAACCTTGTGATCCTCGGCATCCCCACTCGCGGGGTCGTTCTGGCCCGGCGCATCGCCGAGACCATCGCGCGCATCGAGCCCACGGCGACGGATGTCCGGGTCGGCTCCCTCGACGTCACCATGTACCGCGATGACCTCGGCCACACCCGCACCCGCACGCCGTCCCGCACCCTGGTGCCCGGCAGCGTCGACGGCGTCACGGTGGTGCTCGTCGACGACGTGCTCTACTCGGGCCGCACCATCCGCGCCGCCCTCGACGCACTCGGCGACCACGGGCGGCCGACCGTCGTGCGCCTGGCCGTGCTCGTGGACCGCGGCCACCGCGAACTGCCGATCCGGGCCGACTTCGTGGGCAAGAACCTGCCCAGCTCCACCGCGGAACGCATCAACCTGCACCTGCTCGAGGTCGACGGCGACGAGTTCGTCAGCATCGACGGCGGACCCCTCGAAGGCGCTGACGAGGGGGTCGCGTGATGAGGCACCTCCTCTCGACCAAGGGCATGAGCCGCGACGAGGCGATCCTGCTGCTCGACATCGCCGAGGACATGGCTGATGTCGCCAACCGCGAGGTGAAGAAGCTGCCCACCCTGCGCGGCAAGACCGTGGTCAACCTGTTCTTCGAGGATTCGACGCGGACCCGGATCTCCTTCGAGGCCGCCGCGAAACGGCTGAGCGCGGACGTGATCAACTTCAGCGCCAAGGGCTCGAGCGTGTCGAAGGGCGAAAGCCTCAAGGACACCGCCCAAACCCTCGCCGCGATGGGTGCCGACGGGGTCGTCATCCGCCACCCGGCCTCCGGGGCACCCCACGTGCTGGCCGAAAGCGGCTGGATCGACGCCGGCATCATCAACGCGGGCGACGGCACCCATGAGCATCCGACCCAGGCGCTGCTGGACGCGTTCACCATCCGTCGCCGGCTGCACCAGGGTGCCGCGCGCGGTCGGGGCCTGGACGGCGTCACGGTCACCATCGTCGGTGACATCCTGCACTCCCGGGTGGCCCGCTCGAACCTCTGGCTGCTCACCACGCTCGGCGCGCACGTGAGCCTGATCGCTCCGCCCACCCTGCTGCCGATGGACATGAGCGGTTGGCCGGCCGAGTCGGGCTTCGACCTGGACGCGGCCATCGACGCCGGGCCCGACGTGGTGATGATGCTGCGCATCCAGCAGGAACGCATGGACGCCGCTTTCTTCCCGAACAGCCGCGAGTACTCGCGCCGCTGGGGCTTGGACGATGAGCGCTTCGGCCGTCTGGCCCCGACTACCATTGTGATGCACCCCGGCCCCATGAATCGCGGCTTGGAAATATCTTCAGCGGCGGCCGATTCGGCCGGCTCAACCGTGCGCGAACAGGTCGCAAACGGGGTTTCAGTGCGGATGGCGGCACTGTACCTGCTGTTGTCCGGCGATCGGGAGGATTCATAGATGTCCAGCGACAGCGCGGCCAGCACGCCGTACCTGATTCGAGGTGCGACACTCGCGGACAGCACCCGCATCGACCTTATCCTCGCCGACGGCAAGATTGTGGAGATCGGTTCCGGGCTTTCTGGTGCCGGCGCAACCGTCGTCGACGCGGCCGGCCTGATCGCTCTGCCCGGCCTGGTCGACCTGCACACGCACCTGCGCGAACCGGGCTTCGAACAGAGTGAAACCATCCTGACCGGCAGTCAGGCCGCGGCCGTGGGCGGCTTCACCAGCGTGTTTGCGATGGCCAACACCTCGCCCGTGCAGGACACCGCCGGCGTCGTCGACCAGGTTCTCGCCCTCGGTGAGCGCGCCGGCTATGTCACCGTGCAGCCGATCGGCGCCGTCACCGTCGGGCTTGCGGGGGAGCGCCTGGCCGAACTGGGCGCCATGGCCACCAGTCGTGCCCGGGTTCGGGTCTTCTCCGACGACGGCTTCTGCGTCTCCGACCCGCTGTTGATGCGCCGGGCCCTCGAGTACGTGAAGGCGTTCGACGGCGTTATCGCCCAGCACTCCCAGGAACCGCGCCTGACCGAGAAGGCGCAGATGAACGAGGGGGCACTCTCAAGCGAACTCGGGATGGTCGGCTGGCCCGCGGTCGCCGAGGAGTCGATCATCGCCCGCGATGTGCTGCTCGCCGAACACGTCGGGTCGCGTCTGCACGTGTGCCACGTGTCGACGGCCGGCTCGGTCGACGTCATCCGCTGGGCCAAGGCCCGCGGCATCCAGGTGACCGCCGAGGCCACCCCGCACCACCTGCTGCTCAGCGAGGACCTGGTCGTCGGCTACGACGCCCGGTTCAAAGTCAACCCGCCGCTCCGCCGCCGCGAAGACGTCGAAGCCCTGCGCGCCGGCCTCGCCGACGGCACCATCGACATCGTCGCCACCGACCACGCCCCGCACCCGGTCGAGGCGAAGGACTGCGAGTGGGACGCCGCGGCGAACGGCATGGTCGGCCTCGAATCCGCCCTCTCCGTGGTGCACGCGGCCGTCGTCAACACCGGGCTGCTCGACTGGACGGACATCGCTCGCGTGCTTTCCAGCAGCCCCGCCCGGATCGGCCGGCTCGCCGGCCAGGGCCAGGGTCTGCTCGTCGGGGCTCCCGCCGAGCTCACCCTCTACGATCCCGCCGCGAGCCGCGTCTTCGAGCGCGGCAACCTGGCCGGCAGGAGCGCCAACTCGCCCTACCTGGCGATGACCCTGCCGGGTCGGGTGCTGGCCACATTCCACCGGGGCTACGCCACGGTTCTGGACGGTGCGCTGCGGCCCGCCGACGAGATCGCGGCACTCGAGGAGCGAACCCATGGCTAGGACCATCGCCACCGTCATCACCGTCGCCGTGCTGCTCGGCCTGCTCGGCCTCATGCTGCGCAGCTGGCGGGGTCGCAGCCGCCGGGATGCCGCCCTGCCGGCCGGCTACCCGCTGCCCGTCGACGCGGCACTCGAGCTGGCCTCCGCCGCCGTGTTCTACGTCGCCACGACCCTCCGCGCCCAGCCGCTCGAACGCCTGAACATCCCTGGCCTGGGTTTCCGGGCCCGGGCCCGCCTGACCGTGACCGACGCGGGTCTGATCCTGGCCCTGGCCGGCGAGGAGGCGGTGTTCATCCCTGCCTCGGCCATCGCCGTGCTGGAAGACGCCACCGTGGCAATCGACCGCGCCGTCGAGACCGACGGCCTGCTGCTGCTCGGCTGGCGGCTGCCCGGCGCCGACAGACAGATCGTCGACAGCTATTTCCGAATCCTTGACCCATCCGACCGCGTCAGCGTGAACGAAGCCATTCGAACCATTGCGGCCGACGCCCGGCGCCCGGCCGCGCGCGATGAAAGCGAGGCGTAGCGTGAGCAACGCAACGACCCCCGACCGACCGACTCCTGCCGTGCTCGTACTCGAGGACGGCCGCCGCTACGAAGGCCGTTCCTACGGCAGCGTGGGGCAGACCCTCGGCGAGATCGTCTTCGCCACCGGCATGACCGGCTACCAGGAGACCCTCACCGACCCGTCCTACGCCGGGCAGATCGTGCTGATGACGGCGCCGCACATCGGCAACACGGGTGCCAACGACGAGGACATGGAATCCCGCCGCATCTGGGTCTCCGGCTTCGTCGTGCGCGAGCCTGCCCGCATCGCCTCCAACTTCCGGTCCACCCGCAGCCTCGATGACGACCTGACGGGCGGGGGAGTGGTCGGGATCAGCGGTGTCGACACGCGTGCGATCACCCGTCACATCCGCTCGTCCGGGGCCATGAAGAGCGGGATCTTCTCCGGCGACCGTTTCGGCCTCTCCGATGGCGAGCAGCTCGAGCTGGTGCGTGCCGGCGCCGGCATGCGTGGCCGCAACCTGTCCGATGAGGTCTCCACGGTCGAACCGTTCTCGGTGCCCGCGCAGGGCGAGCGCATCGGCTCGGTCGCCGTGCTCGACCTCGGGGTCAAGACCTCCACCCTGGGCCACCTCGCCGCGCGCGGCTTCGAGGTGCTGGTGCTGCCCCAGTCGGTCACCGCCGAGCACGTGCTGTCCCTCACCCCGTCGGCCCTGTTCTTCTCCAACGGCCCTGGCGACCCGGCAGCCTCCGACCTACACGTGAACCTCCTACAGGAGGTGCTGCGAGCCGGTGTGCCCTACTTCGGGATCTGCTTCGGCAACCAGCTGCTCGGCCGCGCCCTCGGCTTCCGCACCTACAAGCTGCCCTTCGGGCACCGGGGAATCAACCAGCCCGTGCTCGACAAGACCACCGGCCGGGTGGAAATCACCTCGCAGAACCACGGGTTCGCCGTGGACATGCCCATCGAGGGAGTGCATGAGTCCCGCACCGGCTTCGGCCGGGTGGAGGTGAGCCACTACAGCCTCAACGACCAGGTGGTCGAGGGCATCCGCTGCCTCGATATCCCCGCTTTCTCGGTGCAGTACCACCCGGAGTCGGCGGCCGGCCCACACGACGCCGAGTACCTTTTCGATCGGTTCAGGGATGTGGTGGTCGCGCATCGTGCGGCCACCGGAGCAGGAGACGCCAAGTAATGCCCAAGCGCGACGACATCAACAGCGTTCTCGTCATCGGATCGGGTCCGATCGTGATCGGCCAGGCCTGCGAGTTCGACTATTCCGGAACTCAGGCCTGCCGGGTGCTGCGGGCCGAGGGGGTCAGGGTCATCCTGGTCAACTCCAACCCGGCCACGATCATGACCGACCCCGACTTCGCCGACGCCACCTACATCGAGCCGATCACCCCGGAGATCCTCGAGACGATCATCGCCAAGGAACGCCCCGACGCGATTCTGCCGACCCTCGGCGGGCAGACCGCGCTGAACGCCGCCATCCAGCTTCACGAGCGCGGCATTCTGGCCAGGTACGACGTCGAACTCATCGGTGCCTCCTTCGACGCCATCCAGAAGGGTGAGGACCGCCAGATCTTCAAGCAACTGGTGCTGGACGCGGGCGCCGGCGTCGCCCGGTCCTACATCGCCCACACGGTCGAGGAGGCCGTCGGCTTCGCCGAGGACCTCGGCTACCCGCTCGTCGTGCGTCCCTCCTTCACCATGGGCGGCCTCGGCTCCGGCTTCGCCTACACCGAGCCGGAACTGCGCCGCATCGTCGGCGACGGGCTGCACCAGAGCCCCACCAGCGAGGTCCTGCTCGAGGAATCCATCCTCGGCTGGAAGGAATTCGAGCTCGAGATGATGCGCGACACGGCCGACAACACGGTCGTCGTCTGCTCGATCGAGAACGTCGACCCGGTCGGCGTACACACCGGCGACTCGATCACCGTCGCCCCGGCGCTGACCCTGACCGACCGCGAGTACCAGAAGCTGCGCGACATCAGCATCGACATCATCCGCGCCGTGGGAGTGGACACCGGCGGCTGCAACATCCAGTTCGCGATCAACCCGGCCGACGGTCGCATCATCGTGATCGAGATGAACCCGCGCGTGTCCCGCTCCTCCGCCCTGGCGAGCAAGGCGACGGGCTTCCCGATCGCCAAAATCGCCGCGAAGCTCGCGCTCGGCTACCGGCTCGACGAGATCCCGAACGACATCACCGGTGTCACCCCGGCCAGCTTCGAACCCACCCTCGACTACGTCGTGGTCAAGGTGCCCCGGTTCGCGTTCGAGAAGTTTCCCGCCGCCGACCAGCGCCTGACCACCACCATGAAGTCCGTGGGCGAGGCGATGGCCATCGGCCGCAGTTACGCCTCCGCGCTGCAGAAGGCGCTCCGCTCGCTCGAGAAGCGCGGTTCGTCGTTCCACTGGGGAGCCGAGACCCGCACGGTCGACGAGTTGCTCACGGTCGCCGAAGTACCCACCGACGGCCGGATCGTCACCGTGCAGCAGGCGCTCCGCAAGGGCGCCACCACCGAGCAGGTTTTCGACGCCACCAAGATCGACCCGTGGTTCATCGACCAGATCGTGCTGATCAACGAGATCGCGGACGAGATCGCCGCCGCCGAGCGCCTCGACACGGACATCCTCCGCACCGCCAAAGACCACGGCTTCTCCGACGCCCAGATCGGCGAGCTGCGCGGCTTCGGCGAAGCGGATGTGCGCACGGTGCGCCACATCCTCGGCGTGCGCCCGGTCTTCAAGACCGTCGACACCTGTGCGGGGGAGTTCCCCGCACTCACGCCGTACCACTACTCCAGCTACGACCAGGAGACCGAGGTCGTGCCCAGTGACCGCAAGAAAGTCGTCATCATCGGCTCCGGCCCGAACCGCATCGGCCAGGGCGTCGAGTTCGACTACTCCTGCGTGCACGCCTCGTTTGCCCTCTCCGAGGCTGGCTACGAGACCATCATGATCAACTGCAACCCGGAGACGGTCTCGACCGACTACGACACCTCCGACCGGCTCTACTTCGAGCCGCTCACCCTCGAGGACGTGCTCGAGGTCATTCACGCAGAAAGCCAGAGCGGCGAGCTCGTCGGCGTGGTCGTGCAGCTGGGAGGCCAGACCGCGCTCGGCCTCGCCAAGGGCCTCGAGGCCGAGGGCATCCCGATACTCGGCACCACCCCGGAGGCCATCGACCTGGCGGAGGAGCGCGGATTTTTCTCCGGCATCCTCGACCAGGCCGGCCTCCTCGCCCCCCGCAACGGCGTCGCCACCGACTACGCCGGCGCTGTGGTCGTTGCCGAGGAGATCGGCTATCCCGTGCTCGTGCGCCCGAGCTACGTGCTCGGCGGCCGCGGCATGGAGATCGTCTACGACTCCGCAGCGTTGGCCGACTACTTCAACCGGATGGCCGGACAGGGCATCATCGGCCCGTCGCATCCGCTGCTCGTGGACCGGTTTCTCGACGACGCCATCGAGATCGACGTGGACGCCATCTACGACGGCATCGAGCTCTACATCGGCGGCGTGATGGAGCATATCGAGGAGGCCGGGATCCACTCCGGCGACTCGAGCTGCACCCTGCCGCCGGTCACCCTCGGCCGTGCGGAGATCGACCGTGTGCGCGAGGCGACGCTGGGCATCGCCCGCGGCATCGGCGTGCGCGGCCTGCTCAACGTGCAGTTCGCGATCGGCGCCGGCGTACTCTACGTGCTCGAAGCGAACCCGCGCGCCTCGCGTACGGTGCCGTTCGTGGCCAAGGCCCTCGGCATCACCTTGGCCAAGGCCGCCGCGCTGATCATGGTCGGCAAGACCATCGCCGAACTCAAGGCCGAGGGCAAGCTACCTCTGATCGACGGCTCGCGGGTGCCGATGGATGCTCCGGTCGCCGTGAAGGAAGCCGTGCTGCCGTTCAACCGGTTCCGCACGCCCGAGGGTCTCGTCGTGGACTCCGTGCTCGGCCCGGAGATGCGCTCGACCGGTGAGGTCATGGGCATCGACCGCGACTTCCCGCGGGCCTTCGCCAAGAGCCAGCTCGCCGCCTACGGCGGAATCCCGCTCACCGGCACCGTGTTCGTGTCGGTCTCCGACCGGGACAAGCGCGCGATCATCCTGCCCATGCTGCGCCTCCAGCAGCTCGGCTACTCGATCACCGCCACGGAGGGGACCGCCGAAGTTCTGCAACGCAACGGCATCCGCGCCGCCATCGTCACCAAGTTCAGTGAGAAGGCCGACGAGGCGGACGTGTCGATCGTGGAACTGATCCGCCGCGAAGAGGTGCAGATCGTCATCAACACCCCCGGCGGTCGCACCGCCCGAGCCGACGGCTACGAGATCCGCGCGGCCGCGGTCGCCGCGGACCTGCCGCTGTTCACCACCATCGCCGAGTTGAGCGCCGCAGTGGCCTCGATCGACGCGATTCGCGGCGGCTTCGAGGTGACCTCGCTGCAGGACTACGCCCTCACCCGGACGGCGGCCCTGTGAGCCGCGCGCACGAACAGGACGGGTCGACCGCAGCGGTCGGCCCGGCCGCACCGGCCGCCTTCGGCGACCGGCTGGGTGATGTCTTCTCGGTGCGGGGACAAGTCTGCGTCGGCATCGACCCGCACGCCTGGCTCCTGACCGACTGGGGTCTGCCGGACACGGCCGCCGGGGCGGAGTCTTTCGGCCGCCAGGTCGTGGCCGCCGCTGCCGGCCAGGTCGGCCTGGTGAAGCCCCAGGTGGCCTTCTACGAGCGTTTCGGCTCCGCCGGGTACCTCGCCTTGGAACGGGTGCTGGCGGATGCCCGCGCCGCCGGACTGCTCACGATCGCGGACGTCAAGCGCGGCGACCTCGGTACCAGCGTGGAGGCGTACGGCCAGGCCTGGCTGAGCGAGGAGTCCCCCCTGGAGGTCGACGCCATCACCGTGAACGCGTATATGGGCGTCGGGTCGCTGGAACCGGTGTTCAGCCTTGCAGCCCAGACCGGCAAGGGGATCTTCGTGCTGGCCGCCACCTCGAACCCCGAGGCGGCGGCGCTTCAGCGGGCCGTGATCGCCGAGGGGAATCAGACCGGCCAAAGCGTCGCCCAATCCGTCTTCGGCGCCGTGACCGAGCGGAATGCCCGGTCCGGGGCTTCCTCGCTCGGCTCGGTCGGGGTGGTGCTCGGCGCCACACTGGACCTGGCCACGTTCGGACTGGACCTCTCCGTGGCGCCCGCCCGGGGGCTCACCCCCATCCTCGCTCCCGGCTTCGGCCACCAGGGCGCGCAGGTCGCCGATCTGAAGAACTTGTACGGGGGGTACGCGGAAGGCGTTATCGTGAGTGAATCGCGCAGCGTTCTAGCGGTCGGCCCCGACCGAATCAAACAAGCGATTGCGCGCCGAGTAGTTGAAGCAGGAGCTGCCCGTGGCTGAGAATCGCCCCACCCCACCCGACGTCGATCGGGTTGCCGCCTCGCGCGCCGCCGTGGCGGCTCGCCGCGCGCGCGCCGAAGTTAAAGACCAGATTGCGCGGGGAAAACGTAGCGCGCTCGACGTGTTGTCCGCCGCGACCGAGAGCCCGGACGGCGTCGAAGGGCGCCTGCGGGTGACCGAGTTCCTGATCAGCATTCCGGCGATCGGCGTCACCAAGATGCACCGCATCATGGAGAGGCTCGAGATCTCGCCGTCGAAGCGATTGGGGGGGCTGGGCAAGCACCAACGCGATCGGTTGCGAGATTTTCTCACCACGCGCACCGCCGCGAGGCGCGGCGATTCCTCCGCGAAGCTTGTCGTGCTGGCCGGTCCCACCGCGGTCGGCAAGGGAACCGTCGCGGCGCACATCCGTCAGCATCACCCGGGCGTGCACCTGTCGGTGTCGGCCACGACCCGGGCACCTCGCCCAGGCGAGACCGCGGGCGTGAGCTACTTCTTCGTCGACGACGCCGAATTCGACCGGATGGTCGCGGCCGGCGACCTGCTCGAGTGGGCGACCGTGCACAACGCGTACCGCTACGGCACCCCGCGGGGTCCGGTCACGGAGGCCTTGAACGAGGGCCACAGCGTGCTCCTCGAGATCGACATCCAAGGAGCCCGGGCCGTTCGCCGGGCCATGCCGGAGGCCAGACTGGTCTTCCTGCTTCCGCCGAGCTGGGACGAACTGGTGCGCCGGCTGATCGGCCGGGACACCGAGGCGCCCGCCGAACAGGCCCGCCGGCTCGAGACGGCCAAACTCGAATTGGCCGCCCAGGGGGAGTTCGATTATCGGGTCGTAAACCACGACGTGGGCGAAGCGGCGCGCGAGGTCGTAGACTTGATGAATCTGCGTACGGCGCCGTTGCTGCCGTAGCGCCCGTTTTCCGTGATTCTGCGCGTCCCGCAGCACAAACCGCTCTGAAGGAGTGACACCAATGGCTACCAAGCTCACTGGCATCATTGACCCGCCCATCGACGACCTGCTCACCAAGGCCGACTCCAAGTACGCCCTCGTGGTCTTCGCGTCCAAGCGCGCGCGTCAGATCAACGACTACTATGCGGACCTGCACGAAGGCAGCCTCTTCGACAATGTCGGCCCGCTTGTCGACTCGACCGTCGACGACAAGCCGCTGTCCGTCGCCCTCCGCGAGATCAACGAAGACAAGCTCACCTCCCGCCCCATCGCCGAGTAACGCACCCACAAGCGCGCAGGATGTCGTCAGGTCGCACGATCGTCGTCGGGATAACCGGCGGCATTGCTGCCTACAAGGCCGTGAACGTCGTGCGCGCTTTCGTGTTGCGGGGGGACTGCGTGCACGTCGTGGCGACAACGGGGGCGCTGCGATTCGTCGGCAAGCCCACCCTGGAGGCCATCTCCCGCAACCCCGTGCACACGGATCTCTATGAGGGCGTCGCCGAGGTGCGGCACGTGGCCATCGGCCAATCCGCCGACCTGATCGTCGTGGCCCCGGCCACCGCGAACACCATCGCGAAGCTCGCCACCGGCCTCGCCGACGACCTGCTCGGCAACACCATCCTGGCCAGCACCGCCCCGCTCGTGATCGCCCCGGCGATGCACACGGAGATGTGGAACAACGCGGCCACGGTCGCCAATGTGGCCACCCTCCGCGCCCGCGGCGTCATCGTCGTCGGGCCGGGGGTCGGCCAGCTCACCGGCGCCGACACCGGAGCCGGCCGGATGGAAGAGCCCGACACCATCGTCGCCGCCGCCCTCGCCGCCCTTGCCTCGGCCGACCGCACCGATGGGCCAGGCGCCGACCTGGTCGGCAAGCACGTCGTAATCACCGCTGGCGGCACTCGCGAGCCCCTCGACCCCGTGCGCTTCCTCGGCAACCGTTCCAGCGGCAAGCAGGGGGTCGCCCTGGCGCAGGCCGCCCTGGCTCGGGGTGCGTCCGTGACCCTGATCGCCGCGAACCTCGAGGTTGCCGCACCAACAGCGGCGGAACTGCGGCTCGTGGGCACCGCGCTCGAGCTCGAGGCGGCCGTCACGGATGCCGCCGCCGGGGCCGACGCCGTGATCATGGCGGCCGCGGTCGCCGACTACCGGCCGGTGCAGGTGAGCGCCGGCAAGATCAAGAAAGACGAGACCGGCGACACCCTGCTGCTCGAACTGACCCGCAACCCCGATATCCTCGCCGGGCTCGCCCGGACGAAGCGGACGGGCCAGGTACTGATCGGGTTCGCCGCGGAGACGGAGCCGGATCCGGTTCGCCTGCTTGTACTCGGCCGCGAGAAAATGGCACGCAAGGGCTGCGACTTCCTGGTGGTCAACCGTGTGGGCTGGGCGGAGGGTTTCGCCTCGGACCGTAACGCGATCACGGTGCTCGATCACGACGGAGATATAGTGTGTGAGGTCTCCGGAACCAAAATGTCGGTGGCCGGGCGCATCCTTGACCTGATCGGCTGAGACCGCTCGGGCATCCGGTCACCTGGGTTGCCGTTGCCGTCGCCGGCAAGGGCAGGGTCTCCGCCGCTTCCCGACCGGCACGACCGGGTACCCGGTCGGCTCGGCCCGGTCTCAGCGGGGAATTTTCCACGTTCATTTCTTCTACACGTTGTTCTGCAACAGAGACGGGCCAGATGCGCGATCTACGCCTTTTCACTTCGGAGTCGGTAACCGAAGGTCACCCCGACAAGATCTGCGACCAGATCTCCGACAGCATTCTGGACGCGCTCCTGACGGAAGACCCGCACAGCCGGGTCGCCGTCGAGACCCTCGTCACCACCGGTCTCGTACACGTCGCCGGCGAGGTCACCACCGAGGCCTACGTCGAGATCCCCTCAATCGTGCGCAAGTGCATCACCGATATCGGCTACGACTCTTCGGACGTCTGGTTCGACGGCCGCTCCTGCGGCGTGGAGATCTCCATCGGCGGCCAGTCGCCCGACATCGCGCAGGGCGTGGACAACGCCTTCGAGCGTCGGGAAGAGTCCAGCGTGGAGGACTTCGACCGCCAGGGCGCCGGCGACCAGGGCATCATGTTCGGATACGCCACCCGGGAGACCCCTCAGCTGATGCCGATCCCGATCTGGATCGCACACCGCCTCGCCGAACGCCTCGCCGAGGTGCGCAAGTCCGGCGAACTCGACTACCTCCGGCCCGACGGCAAGACTCAGGTCACCATCGGCTACGACGGCATCACGCCGCGCTCGGTCGAGACCGTCGTGCTGTCGACCCAGCACTCGCCGAAGGTGTCCAACGAGCAGCTGCGCGCGGAGGTCGAGGAACTCGTCATCCGCCCGGTGCTCGACCGCGTGGAACTGGACTCGTCTGAACTGAATACGCTGATCAACCCGACCGGGCGGTTCGAGATCGGCGGCCCTCAGGGCGACGCCGGCCTCACCGGGCGCAAGATCATCATCGACACCTACGGCGGTTCCAGCCGGCACGGCGGGGGCGCGTTCAGCGGCAAGGACCCGTCGAAGGTCGACCGCTCCGCAGCATACGCGATGCGCTGGGTGGCCAAGAACGCCGTGGCCGCCGGGCTGGCCGACCGTCTCGAGATTCAGGTGGCCTACGCCATCGGCAAGGCCTCGCCCGTCGGGCTCTACGTGGAGACCTTCGGCACCGGGGTGATGGCCGACCGGGACATCACCGCGGCGATCCGCGCGGTCTTCGACCTGCGCCCGGCCGCGATCATCCATTCCCTTGACCTGCTGCGCCCGATCTACGCGCAGACCGCCGTCTACGGCCACTTCGGCCGCGAGCTTCCCGACTTCACCTGGGAGCGCCTCGACCGGGTCGACGAGCTGAGAAGCGCTGCCGGACTGTGACCGGGCAGGCGCGGCGCCGATGACCCGCTCCGGCCTCGTGGCCCGGGTGCTCATCGACTCGCCGCTGCCGCAGCTCGACCACCTGTTCGATTACAGCATTCCCGACGAGCTCGCCGGCACCGCCCGGCCCGGCGTGCGCGTGCGGGTGCCGCTGCGCTCGGCCGGTCGCGTCGCCGACGGATACCTGATCGAGGTGCTGGGTGCGGCCGAGGGGCGCGGTGCGGTCGGACCGGCCGCAGGCCCGGAGGCGCTGCCGGGTCTCGAGGCTGGCACCGAATTCCGGGGCGCGCTCAGCCCGATCGAGAGCGTGGTCTCCGCCGCCCAGGTGCTCACCCCCGAGGTCTGGGAGCTCGCCCGTCGGGTCGCCGACCGGGCCTCGGGGAACGCGAGCGACATCATCCGTCTCGCCGTGCCCCCGCGCCAGGTGCGGGTGGAGAAGGCCTGGCTGGCGGCGCGAGCAGCGGATGCTTCCGCCCCGGCCGACGGGACGGCCGGTGCTGCCACCGTGGCCGAGCCTGGCGATGTGGCCGACCCCGCCACCCCCGCCGGGCCGGCCTGTGCCGATTACCCGGCCGGCACCCTCGACACGGCCGTCGCCACGGGGGCGCGCCTCTGCGTGGCCGCGGTGCCCGAGCTGCAACGGCTGCCGGACGGGCAGACCATCGGGAAGTGGGCGATCACCCTGGCCGAGCTCGCGGTAGCCGGCCTGGCCGCCGGGCGGAGCGCCATCCTCGTCGTGCCGGACTACCGCGACCAGGACCAGCTTCAGGCCGCCCTCGACCTGCTGGCCCCGGCCGACTCGGTCAGCCGCGTCGATGCACGCCAGCCCAACCCGGAACGCTATCGGGCCTTCCTGGCCGCCCTCGCCCCGGAACCCCGGATCGTGCTCGGCAATCGGTCGGCCGTCTACGCGCCGGCCCACGACCTCGGTCTGATCGCGCTCTTCGACGATGGCGACCCGCTGCACGGCGAACCGCTCAGCCCCTACGCGCACTCCCGCGACGCCGCGCTCGTGCGCCAGGGCCAGTCCGGCTGCGCCCTCGTATTCCTCGGCCACACCCGCACCGTCGAGGTGCAGCGCCTGGTCGAGCTGGGCTGGCTCACTGCGGTGCACCCCGCGCAGAACCGGCATCCGCGGATCATCCCCACCGACTTCCAGTCCGAGCCCGACCAGCAGGCCCGCGCCGCGCGCATCCCGACGGCCGCGTGGCGGGCCGCCAAGGAGGCGCTGGCCCACGGCCCCGTGCTGGTGCAGGTGGCCAGCCCCGGCTACGCCCCGATGCTCGCCTGCCAGAGTTGCAAGAAGGCCGCCCGCTGCACCACCTGTCAGGGGCCGCTCGCTTTGGCCTCCAAGGACTCCACCCCGTCGTGTCGCTGGTGCGGGGCGCTGGCCGCCAACTGGAGCTGCACGCACTGCGAGGGGCGCGCCCTGCGGGTCGTCACCCTCGGCACCGGGCGAACCGCCGAAGAACTCGGCCGGGCGTTCCCCGGCGCGCGCATTATCGTCGCCGACGGCGACCATCCGCTGCAGCACCTCGGCGACGCCCCGGCCCTGGTGATCGCCACCCGCGGCGCGGAGCCCATCCCGACGGGTGGGTACCGAGCCATCCTGCTGCTCGACGGCGAACGGATGCTCGCCCGGGAATCCCTGCGGGTCGGAGAGGACTGCCTGCGCTGGTGGTCCAACGCCGCATCCCTGGCGGCCCCGGGTGCCGCTGTGGTCCTGGTCGGCGTGGGCGGGCTCGTCGCCCGGGCGCTGAACTCCTGGCAGCCCGAGATGCTCGCCGCGTCGGAACTGGCCGATCGCCGCCAACTGCGATTCCCGCCCGCGGTGCGTGCGGCATCCGTCACCGGCACCGACGCCGACGTCGCCCTGGCCCTGGCAGAGCTGGCCGGGATGGACGGCGTCGATGTACTCGGCCCGGTCACCACGGAGTACCCCCTGGTGCGTGCGATCGTGCGGCTGCCCTATGCCAGCGGTGACGCCGTGGCCCGTGCGCTCAAGGCCGCGGTCGTGCGCAATGCCGCCCGCCGCCGGCGCCCGAAGGGGGCGGCCTTCCGCCCCGCGCCTACACTCAAAGTACGATTCGACGACCCGGAGCTGCTCTAAATGAAACTCGTCTTCGCCGGCACGCCGCAGGCGGCCGTGCCCAGCCTGGGCGCCCTGGCTCAGTCCCACCACGACCTCGCGGCCGTGATCACCCGGGCGGATGCCCCGTTCGGCCGCAAACGCGTGCTCACCCCCTCGCCGCTCGCGCGAGCCGCTGTCGAGAACGGGCTGCACGTGATCAAGGCCAATCGCCTCGACGAGGCCGCGACCGTGGAGATCGCCGCACTGCGACCCGACCTCGGCGTCATCGTCGCCTACGGCGGGCTCGTGCGCGAACCGCTCCTGTCGGTGCCCCGGCTCGGCTGGATCAACCTGCACTTCTCCCTGCTCCCGCGCTGGCGCGGCGCCGCTCCCGTGCAGCGCGCACTCATGGCCGGCGACGAGCAGACTGGCGCCGCCGTATTCCAGCTGGTTCCGGAACTCGACGCGGGTGCCGTGTTCGCGCAACTGACGCGGGCGATCGTCGAGGACGACACCGCGGGCAGCCTGTTGCGGGCGCTCAGCGACAGCGGCGCGCGCCTGCTGCTGCAGGTGATCGACGCCCTCGAAGCCGGCGGCGTCCAGGCGACCCCGCAGTCCGGTCCGGTCACCCTGGCCCCCAAGCTGACTCTCGCGGATGCCCGTATCGACTGGTCCGAACCGGCCGTCTCGGTGCGCAACCGGGTGCGCGGGGTCACCCCGGAGCCGGGCGCGTTCACGGTGCTCGGCGACGCCCGCCTCAAACTCCAGGGCGTTGCCCTGACCCAGGGATCCGAGCCGCAACCGGCCGGCCTGATCCGTGAGATCGACAAGAAAGTGCTGATTGGAACGGGGACCGAGCCGCTGGAGCTGGTCACCGTGCAACCGGCCGGAAAGACACAGATGAAGGCAATCGACTGGTGGCGCGGAGTGAATTGGACGGAGGTGGTCGCCTCATGAGCGACGACCGTCGCCAGGGGCGAAAGAACGACGTCCGTGCTCAGGGCGGCCGCGGCCTGGAGCGCCCGCAGACCGACTTCGTGCAGCCGGCCCGGCGGGTGGCCTACGAGGTCATCGCCGCCGTGCGGGAATCAGACGCCTACGCGAACCTGCTGCTGCCCAGCCGCATCAAGCGGGCGGCGCTCAGCACCGCGGATGCCGCATTGGCCACCGAGCTGACCTACGGCACCCTGCGCATGCAGGGCTTCTACGACCGGGTGATCGCCGACGCGGCCGGTCGGCCCGTCACCGCGATCGACCCGGCCATCCTGGACGTGCTACGTCTCGGTGCGCACCAGTTGCTCTCCACCCGGGTGGCCACCCACGCCGCCGTGAACGAGTCTGTCGAACTCGCCCGTCAGGTGGGCTCCCACGCCGCCACCGGCTTCACCAACGGGGTGCTGCGCACCATCTCCCGCTCCAGCGCCGACGAGTGGCGCGAACGCGTGCTCACCGAAGCCACCAGTGATGATGACCGCCTTGCCGCGGAGCACTCACACCCGATCTGGGTGGTGCGGGCGTTCCGGCAGTCGCTGCGCCTCGAGGGCCGAGAGACCGAGCTCGAGGAGCTTCTGTCGGCCGACAATGCCGCGCCCAAGGTGAACATGGTCATTCTGCCCGGCCTCAGCAACACCGAAGACACCGACGGTCTCGGCGTTGCCAACGACTTCTCGCCCATCGGTTTTGTGCTGGCCGGCGGCGACCCCGTGCACCTGATGCAGGACAGCGGCGGACGCCTCCGAGTGCAGGACGAGGGATCCCAGTTGGCGGCCCTCACGCTCAGTCGGGCCCGCCCGGTTGCGCCGGGGGAGCGTTGGCTCGACCTGTGCGCGGGCCCCGGCGGCAAGGCCTCCCTGCTTGCCGCTGAGGCGCTGGCCGGCGGGGCCAGCCTCGTCGCCAACGAGCTCGTCCCGGCCCGGGCCGCCCTCGTGCGTAAGGCGCTGGCCGCCGTGCCCGGCGAGGTGCCCGTCTGGGAGGAGGACGGCACCCGGTTCGGAGACGATCATCCGAAGGAGTTCGACCGGATCCTGCTGGATGCTCCCTGCACCGGGCTCGGCGCGCTACGTCGGCGCCCGGAGGCCCGCTGGCGCAAGCAGCCCAAGGACGTCGCCGAGCTCTCCGATCTGCAGTCCGGGCTGATCCACGCGGCCCTTGGCGCGCTCAAGCCGGGCGGGGTGCTGGCCTACGTCACCTGCTCACCGCACATCGCGGAGACTCGCGGGATCGTGGCCACCGCGCTCAAGAAATGGGAGGGCCGTGTGCGCACTCTCGACACGGCATCCGTGCTGCAGGGGCTGAGCAGCTCCGAGCTCGACCTGCCCGGCGACGGGGGCAGCGTGCAACTGTGGCCGCATCGGCATGGCACTGACGCTATGTTCATCACCCTGCTCGAGCGCACGGAGTAGCCCGCGCACCCGGACCCGGCGCATTCGTGCCCGGCGCATTCGTGCCCTGCGCATTCGTGCCCTGCGCATTCGGGCCCCGGCCTCGACCCAATCTGACGGAGATTCTGGCTCCCCTGGTTCTTCCGTGAGCATGGCCCGGCCGAGCCCGCGCGTGTGGCTAAGGCAGGACATCCGTCGCGCGCGTTCACCGGTTCCGCGAATCAGTGCGGCACCGGGGTAGATATCCGGCCCGGCCTGCGGGATCTCCTGAGTTGACCACGACACTCGCGAATGCGCAGCGGTTCTTGTGCGGGCGGGGCGAGTGTCCGGCCCGCCCGACGGCATCCGGTGGATGCGTCGTTCCTGCGGCTGCGGCTCTGCCTCGGCCAGCCGGCATGCGGGCGGGCCGGCGTCGCCCCGGCCGCGCCCGCGCGCCGCGTGGCCAACTCAGGACATCCGTCGTCCGGGCTGCCCAGCCGCCGCGGACGAGTACGGGACTACTGCGGATGCCGGTGTAGCCGGACGGATCTCCTGCGTAAGCCACAACGCGCGCCGGATCTGCGGCAGGGCTTGTGAGGTCCAGGCACCCAAATCCTTTTCCGTCGCAGCCCGAACGAATTCGACGGAGATTCTGGTTGAAAACTACTTTTTTGAAAGGTTCTAGGCCCATTTCGGCAAAATCTCCGTCGAATTCGTTCGGGACGGGATCGCTCCAGGGCCTTGGACTCGACCGGCATGGGACTTTCGAGCCGCCGGGGCTCGCCGCAGTAGGGTGAAGGCATGGTCACCCGGATTAACCCCAGCATCCTCGCCGCCGACTTCGCCAATCTCGAACGGGACCTGGGGCGCATCCGCACCGCCGACCTGGTGCACGTCGACATCATGGACAACCATTTTGTACCGAATCTGACGTTCGGACCGCCCGTCGTCGACCGCCTCGCCCAGGTCTCCCCGCTGCCCTTCGACCTGCACCTGATGATCGAGAACCCGGAGCGTTGGGCGCTCGGCTACGCCGAAGTCGGCGCGTTCTCGGTCACCTTCCACGCGGAGGCCACGACCAACCCGGTCGGCCTGGCCCGCAAGCTGCGCTCGATCGGCGCCCGGGCCGGCATCGCCCTCAAGCCCGGCACGGCCATCGAGCCCTACCTCGAGCTTCTGCCCGAATTCGACCAGGTGCTCGTGATGACCGTCGAACCCGGCTTCGGGGGGCAGAGCTTCATGCCCTCCACCATGCGCAAGCTCCGCACCCTGTCGGAGGCCGTGAAGAAGTCCGGCCTGGACGTCTGGCTGCAGGTCGACGGCGGCATCACCGAGGACACCATCGTCATCGCCGCCGAGGCCGGGGCGAACACGTTCGTCGCCGGCTCCAGCGTGTTCAACTCCGCGGACCCGGCGAAGCAGATCGCCCTGTTGCGCGCCGCCGCGACCGAACACCAGCACGCGCACTAGTACCCTAGTCAGGTGAAGACTTTTGACGACCTGTTCGCTGAACTGAGCGACAAAGCACGGACCCGCCCCGACGGCTCGGGGACCGTGCGCGAACTCGACGCCGGCGTACATGCCATCGGCAAGAAGATCGTCGAAGAAGCCGCCGAGGTCTGGATGGCCGCCGAGTTCCAGAGCGACGACGAAACCGCCGCCGAGATGAGCCAGCTGCTGTACCACGTGCAGGTGATGATGCTGGCGAAGGGGCTGACCCTCGCCGACCTGTACCGCCATCTGTGACGCGTCATCAGAGAGACTCCACCCGGTTGACCCCGTGAGACCTGTTTGCCAGAACCTGAAGACGCAGAGAGTGCCCAAATGCTGAGAATTGCCGTGCCCAATAAGGGCTCGTTGTCCGAAACCGCCGCGCAGATGCTGTTCGAGGCCGGCTACACCGGCCGCCGCGACCCGCGCGACCTCGTCGTCGCCGACCCCCGCAACGACGTGGAGTTCTTCTACTTGCGTCCCCGCGACATCGCCACCTATGTGGGCTCCGGAGCCCTCGACGTGGGAATCACCGGGCGCGACCTGCTGCTCGACTCGGGCTCCACCGCCCAGGAGATCACCAGCCTCGACTTCGGCGACTCCACCTTCCGCTTCGCCGGCCCCGCAGGCCGCTTCACCGACCTGGCCGACCTGTCCGGCCATCGCGTCGCCACCAGCTACCCCGGACTGGTCGAGGCCTTCCTCGCCGAGCACGACGTCAGCGTGACACTGGTCACCCTCGACGGCGCGGTCGAGTCCGCCGTTCAGCTCGGCGTGGCGGATGCCGTCGCCGACGTCGTCTCCACCGGCTCCACTCTGCGCAAGGCCGGCCTCGAGATCTTCGGCCCGGTCATCCTGCAGTCCACGGCCGTGCTGATCAGCTCCGAGAACGACAAGCCCGGCATCGCGACCCTCCTGCGCCGCTTGCAGGGCGTGCTCGTGGCCCGCCAGTACGTGCTGATGGACTACGACATCCCGCAGACGCTCCTCGACGACGCCTGTCTGCTGGCGCCCGGCATCGAGTCGCCCACCGTATCGTCCCTGCACGACCCGGAATGGGTTGCCGTGCGTGTGATGATCCCGCGCCTGAACACGAACCATGTCATGGACGCCCTCTACGAGCTCGGGGCGCGCGCCATCCTGATCAGCTCCATTCACAACGCCCGCTTGTAACGGGCTGACCGGCGGTACCCAGATGCGGCGACACACAATGGAGGCACAATCGTGAGTCTTTCGGTGCGGGTCATACCCTGCCTCGACGTGGCCGACGGCCGCGTGGTCAAGGGCGTGAACTTCCAGAATCTGCGAGACGCGGGCGATCCGGTCGAACTCGCCCGCCGGTACTACGAGCAGGGAGCCGACGAACTCACCTTCCTCGATGTGACCGCCACGGTGGACAACCGTGCCACCACCTATGACGTCGTGCGCGCCACCGCAGAGCAGGTCTTCATCCCGCTTACGGTGGGCGGCGGCATCCGCACGGTCGAGGACGTGTCCCGGCTGCAGGCCAGTGGTGCCGACAAGGTCGGAGTCAACAGCGCCGCCATCAAGCGGCCCGCCCTGATCGGCGAGATCGCCGACCGGTTCGGCTCCCAGGTGCTCGTGCTCTCGCTTGACGTGAAGCGCAGCGGGCGCACCGAGTCCGGCTTCGTCGTCACCACCCACGGTGGCCGCACCGAAACCAACCTGGACGCTCTCGCCTGGGCGCAGACGGCCATCGGGCTGGGGGTCGGCGAGCTGCTCGTCAACTCCATCGACGCCGACGGCACGAAGGCGGGCTTCGACGTCGAACTCATCACGCTGATGCGCGCCCTGAGCACCGTTCCGGTGATCGCCTCCGGCGGCGCCGGCCGGGTCGAGGATTTTCCCCCGGCCATCGCGGCGGGGGCGGATGCCGTGCTCGCGGCATCCGTGTTCCACAGCGGCCAGCTGACCGTCGGCGACGTCAAGGCGGAGCTCCGGCACGCCGGAATGCCCGTGCGCTGATGATGTTGTGCCTTACCCGACCCGAAACGGCTCCGTAAATGACCGATGTGCTCTCCACCCTCGACGACGCCCTGGCCAGGGCCGTCTTCAACTCCGACGGCCTGCTGCCGGCGGTGATCCAGCAGTGGGACACCGGTGAGGTGCTCATGCTCGGCTGGATGAACCGGGAAGCGCTGCGCCGGACGCTCACCGAGGGGCGCGTGACGTTTTGGTCGCGCAGTCGCCAGGAATTCTGGCGCAAGGGCGACATCTCCGGCCACGGCCAGTATGTGAAGTCCGCCGCGCTCGACTGTGACGCGGACACCCTCCTGGTGCAGGCGGACCAGGTCGGAGCAGCCTGCCACACCGGCTCCCGCACCTGTTTCGACGGGCGCGGCATCGAGGTCGTAACCGGAGCCCGCCCCGCGGCACCCGACGTGGCAGCAGACCGGGCAACCACCCAAAAACCGAAGGACTGACCATGGCACCGAACAGCTCCGGCACAGCCCCGACGACCACCGCCGGGCAGTTCGCGCGCCAGATCGACGACCACCGGGTGTTCCCCGTGGTGCGCGAACTCTTCGCCGACGGCGAAACCCCGGTGGGCATCTACCGCAAGCTCGCTGCCGGCCAGCCCGGTAGCTTCCTGCTCGAGTCCGCCGAGCAGGGCGGCATTTGGTCGCGGTTCTCGTTCGTGGGCGTGTCCTCGTTCGGCGTGCTCACCCAGCAGGGCGACGAGACCCGTTGGCTCGACTACGGCCTCTCGGCTGAGCGCGCCCTCGGCGACGCCGCCGGCCTCGGCCCGCTGGCGGCTCTCGCTGCCCTCCACGAACGCTGGGAAACCCCGCGGATGCCCGGCCACCCACCCCTGACCGGCGGCCTCGTCGGATTCATCGGCTGGGAGGCGATCCGCCAGATCGAGCGCCTGCCGAATCGCCCGCCGGCGGACTACGACGTGCCGGGCCAGGCCTTCAGCTTCGTGGCCGACCTCGTCGTGATCGACCACAAATACGGCACCGTGCAGCTCATCGCCAACGTTCTCAACGACGGCCACGACGAACCGGATGCCCTCTGGGCGGCCGCCCAGGACCGGCTCGACGCCCTGCAGGCTCGCCTGGCCGAGCCCTCCGAGACCTGGCTCGCCGAGGTCGACCTCGCCACGCCCGCCTCCCCGACGAACCGCACCCGACGTGAGGACTTCCTCGCCGCGGTCGACGTCGCCAAGGAGCACATCGTCGACGGTGACGTGTTCCAGGTGGTCGTCTCCCAGAGGTTCGACCAGGAGTGCACGGCGGACCCCATCGACGTCTACCGGGTGCTGCGCAGCCTCAATCCGTCGCCCTACATGTACCTGCTGAGCCTGGAATCACCGGAGAAGGAGACCTACTGGATCGTGGGCTCCTCCCCGGAGGCCTTGGTGAAGGTGCAGAACGACCGGGTGTTCACGCATCCGATCGCGGGCTCGAAGCCGCGCGGCACGACCCCGGAGGCCGACGCCGACTTCGAAGCCGAGCTCGCGGGCGACGCCAAGGAACGCGCCGAGCATCTGATGCTCGTGGACCTGGCCCGCAACGACCTGCTCAAGGTGTGTGCACCCGGCTCGGTCGAGGTGACCGAGTTCATGCGCATCGAGCGGTTCAGCCACATCATGCACCTCGTCTCCTCGGTGGAGGGGAACCTGCTGCCGGGCCGGTCCGCGATCGACGTCTTCCGCGCCACGTTCCCGGCCGGCACTCTCTCCGGGGCCCCGAAACCGCGCGCCCTCGAGATCATCGACGCGCTCGAGCCCGCGCAGCGCGGCGTGTACGGGGGGGTGGTCGGCTACTTCGGGTTCGCCGGGGACGCGGACCTGGCCATCGCCATTCGGACCGCCACGATCATGAATGGCGTCGCCCGCGTGCAGGCCGGCGGCGGCCTCGTCGCGGACTCCGACCCGGCGTCGGAATACCAGGAGTCGCAGAACAAGGCCGCGGCGCCCCTCCGCGCGGTCGCGGTCGCGAACGCCATGAAGCGGGTGCGCTAGGTGGCATCCGCACGGCGCCTCAAGCTCGGGCACATCCTCGTGGTGCTGGCGGCCAGCGGTCTGGCCCTGCTGGCCTGGACCCAGGTCTGGGTGAACGTCATCGTGGGGCAGTCCGGCTCGGCTGTGCACAGCCTCGAGGTGTCCGGCTCCACGGCCGCCCCCGGGGTGACAGCCCTCGCCCTCGCCGGACTGGCCCTCGCCGGTGCCCTGAGCATCGCCGGTCCCGTCATCCGGGTGGTCCTCGGCCTGCTTCAGGTTCTGCTCGGCTTCTCCGTGTGCCTTTCGGCTATTTTGGCCGTCACCGATCCGGCGGCGGCCAGTGCCGGCGCGGTCACCGATGCCACCGGGATCTCCGGCGCAGACTCGGTCGTCGACGCCGTCGCCTCGGCGGCCGTGACGCCGTGGCCGTTCATCGCGCTGCTCGCCGGCGTGGTCATGGGCGGCGCCGGGGTCGGGGTGCTCGTCACCTCCAGGCGTTGGCCCGGACCGACGTCCCGCTACCAGGCCGTGCGATTCGAAGCGGCCGAGTCGGCCGAGGCGACGGATGCCGACGGTCCCGACGCCGCGGACGTTTCCGCACCCGAACGTGACGCCGTCGACGACTGGGACGGGCTGAGCCGCGGCGAAGACCCCACCACCCCGCAGTGAATCGAGACCTGATTCCCGGTTTCACCTGGTGCGCTGGGGAGGCCGGCGAACCGTGGGGCCGCTAGACTTGGCTTGCCCGTCAACGCACAAAAGGAGAATCATGAGCTTTGAATCGGTAGACCCAGGTGAAGGCCATTCGATCGCGGCCTGGACCGCCGTCACCATCATGCTTCTCGCCGTCGCGATCGGCACCGTTGCCTTCTTTCTGGTGATCCCTTGGCTCGTCTGGGCATCCGTCGGCCTGCTGGTGGTTGGCCTGCTGGTCGGCCGGATCCTCGCCAAAATCGGCTACGGCGTAGCCGATACGGCTCACCTGGGCCACTAGTCGAGTGCTGTCTGATCTTCTAGCCGGGGCCGTCGCCGACGCTGAACTTCGTCGGGCCGCCCGTCCGTTCGCCATCGTCGAGGCAACCGCTCTCGACCAAACTCCCGCGATCGATGCCCTGGCGGTGCTCGCACCCGCCGACCAGGTCAAGATCATCGCGGAGGTCAAGCGCGCCAGCCCGTCCCGGGGCACCCTGGCCGAGATTTCGGACCCTGCCGCCCTCGCCGTCTCCTACGAGTTCGGCGGCGCCAGCGCGATCAGCGTGCTCACCGAAGGTCGCAAGTTCCTCGGCTCCCTGTCAGACCTCGAGCAGGTGCGATCCGCCGTGCGCATCCCGGTGCTGCGTAAAGACTTCATCGGCTTGCCGTACCAGGTCTTCGAGGCCAGGGCGGCAGGTGCCGACATGGTTCTGCTCATCGTCGCCGCACTCGACCAGACCACCCTGGTCTCCCTGCACGACCTCGTGCGCCAGCTCGGCATGACCGCGCTGGTCGAGACCCATAGCGCCGAGGAGGTCGACCGCGCCCTGGCCATTGGCGCAAGCCTCGTCGGGGTGAACGCCCGCGACCTGTCCACGTTCCAACTCGATCAGGACCTGTTCGGCAGGCTCGCGGACCAGATCCCCTCGGGCGTCGTCCGCGTCGCCGAATCGGCCGTCAAGACCGCCGCCGACGTGGCGCACTACCGCGCCGCCGGCGCCGACATCGTGCTCGTCGGCGAGGCCCTCGTCACAAACGATCCCATCCGAACCCTCTCCGAATTCCTGGCGGTTTAAATGTCAACGTCCCTCAGAACAGAAGCAGGCCCGTACTTCGGCGACTTCGGAGGGAGGTTCGTGCCGGAGTCCCTCGTGGCTGCCCTCGACGAGCTGACCGACGAGTACGCGCTGGCACGGCAGGACCCGGCCTTCGCGGCCGAATTGATGGAATTGCACCGGAGCTACACCGGGCGCCCGTCCATCATCACCGAGGTGCCCCGGTTCGCCGCGCACGCCGGCGGTGCCCGCATCATCCTCAAGCGGGAAGACCTCAACCACACCGGCTCGCACAAAATCAACAATGTGCTCGGCCAGGCACTTCTCACCAAGCGCATCGGCAAGTCCCGCGTCATCGCCGAGACGGGCGCCGGGCAGCATGGCGTGGCGGCCGCGACGGCCGCCGCCCTGTTCGGGCTCGACTGCGTCGTCTACATGGGCGAGGTCGACACGGAGCGCCAGGCCCTGAACGTGGCCCGGATGCGACTGCTCGGCGCCGAGGTCGTGCCGGTCAAGACCGGGTCCCGCACCCTGAAAGACGCCATCAACGACGCCATGCGTGACTGGGTCACCAACGTCGAGACCACCAACTACATCTTCGGTACCGTCGCCGGGCCGCATCCGTTTCCGGCCATGGTGCGCGACTTCCAGAAGATCATCGGCGAGGAGGCCCGCCAGCAGGTGCTGGACCTCACCGGCCGCCTCCCCGACGCGGTCACCGCCTGCGTCGGCGGTGGTTCGAACGCCATGGGTATCTTCCACGCGTTCCTCGACGACCCGGAGGTGGCCCTGGTCGGCTACGAGGCCGGCGGTGACGGCGCGGAGACCCTGCGCCATGCGGCGACGATCACCAAGGGGCGCCCCGGCATCCTGCACGGCGCCCGCAGCTTCCTGCTGCAGGACGAAGACGGTCAGACCGTGGAGTCGCACTCCATTTCTGCGGGTCTGGACTACCCGGGGGTGGGCCCGGAACATGCGTGGCTCGCCAGTATCGGCCGGGCCACCTACCTGCCGGTCACCGATGACGAGGCGATGAGCGCCCTCCGGCTGCTCAGCCGCACGGAGGGCATCATCCCCGCCATCGAGTCGGCGCACGCCCTCGCCGGCACCTTGGACCTCGGCAAGAAGCTCGGCCCTGACGCCACCATCCTGGTAAACCTCAGCGGACGCGGCGACAAGGACATGGAAACCGCGGGTCGGTACTTCGACCTGCTCGACAAGGGCGCGGAACAGTCATGAGCACGGAAACAGGTACGGGCCCCACGACCGGAACGACGAGCACGGTCGAGGCGACAATCGCCCGTCGCCGCTCCGAGGGCGGCGGTGCTCTGATCGGCTACCTGCCCGTCGGGTTCCCCACCCTGACCGAGAGCATCGACGCGGCCGTGGCACTCGCGCAGAACGGTGTCGACGTCATCGAGCTGGGCCTGCCGTACACCGATCCCGTCATGGACGGGCCAGTGATCCAGGCGGCCACCCAGCAGGCTCTGGCCAACGGCTTCCGGCTGCGGCACGGGATCGAGGCCGTCGCGGCGATCACTGCCCAGGTGAACGTGCCCGTTCTGGTCATGACCTACTGGAACCCGATCATGCAGTACGGCGTGGACCGGTTCGCCGATGACCTGCTCGCGGCGGGAGGCGCCGGGCTGATCACGCCCGACCTCATCCCCGACGACGCGGCCGCCTGGGTGGGAGCCAGCACGCGAACCGGCCTCGACCGTGTCTTCCTCGCCGCCCCGTCGTCGTCCGACGCCCGGCTGCGTCAGGCAGTGGACGCCAGCCGCGGCTTCGTCTACGCGGCCTCCACCATGGGAATCACCGGCGCCCGTGGCGACGTGGACTCCGCCGCGCGGGTGCTCGTCGACCGCCTCCGCGCCGTCGGATCCACCAGCGCGTGCGTCGGACTCGGTATCTCCACCCCGGAGCAGGTGCGGGAGATCCTCGCCTACGCCGATGGCGCCATCGTCGGTTCCGCCCTGGTCAAGGCACTGTCCGACGGGGGAGTGCCGGCCCTGGCCGCCCTCACCCGTGACCTCGCGGCCAGTGCCCGGGATCTGCGCCCCGCCGTCTGATCCCCGCCATCGAAGCACCCCAAAGCTAAGGTAAGTTGACCGAGGCGGTCACGGGGCCTCCCCGGCGCCACGATGAAAGGTAGTCCCCAGGTGTCTTTTCTTCTGAGCATCCCGAGCCCGAGCCCCGAATGGAGCTCGTTCACCCTCGGCCCGTTCACCATCCACGCCTACGCCCTCTGCATTCTGGCAGGGATCATCGCCGCCACCGTCATGACGAGCCGCCGACTGTCTGCGCGCGGCGGCGAGCCGGGCGTGGTGCTGGACATCATCCTGTGGGCCGTTCCGCTCGGCATCGTCGGCGCGCGCTTCTACCATGTGTTCACGCACCCCTCCGACTACTTCTTCGAGGGTGCCAACCCTCTCGAGGTGTTCGCCATTTGGAACGGCGGCAACGCCATCTTCGGAGCGCTCCTGGGCGGGGCCGTCGGCGCTTACATCGGCTGCCGCATCTCGGGCATCCGGTTCTGGGCCTTCGCGGACGCCCTGGCACCGGGGATGCTCGTGGCGCAGGCCATGGGCCGTCTCGGCAACTGGTTCAACGAGGAGCTCTTCGGTCTGCCGACCGACCTGCCCTGGGGCCTCGAGGTTTCCGCGGCGAACCCGGCCCTCCCGATCGGACTTCCCCCCGAAACGCTGTTTCACCCAACCTTCCTCTACGAGATGATCTGGAACGTGGTCGGCGTCGTCCTGATCCTCGCGATCGAACGCAAGCTCGCGCTCCGCTGGGGCAAGGCCTTCGGCGTCTACCTGATCTGGTATGGCCTCGGCCGCAGCTTCTTCGAATCGATCCGGGTCGACCCGAGCGAGATGTTCTTCGGCCTCCGCACTAATGTGTGGGCCGCTTTCGTCGCCATCCTGCTCGGAATCATCCTGATCGTCGTGCAGAGCAAGCGCCACACGGGCCTGCCCGCGAGCGTGTACATTCCCGGCCGCGAGTGGAAGGGGCCCGACGCTGAGGTAGAATCTAATGAGTTTGATTCGGACCCCGAGGATCACGGTGATGAGGCCGTCGGTCCCGCCGGATCAGACGACGTTGCAGCCACAAGCACCAGCAACTCGCGCCTTTAGGCTCAGGTTGACTCCAACCTGTTCCACGGCTTGTGACCCGGTATGACGGGCCGCCGCGCACATGTCTACCTGAGCGGGCCAGCGTCGTCCCCACTCGCCAGTTACTTTTGTGAGGACGGTCCAATGCCGCAAACACCCCTCTTCTCGCGCTTCAGCGCAGTGCCGAAGCCGCAGGGCCTGTACAACCCGGCCGATGAGCGCGATGCCTGCGGCCTCGCCATGGTTGCCACGCTTCGGGGCACCGCCGGGCACGACATCATCACCCTCGCCCTCGACGCGCTGCGCAACCTCGAGCACCGCGGTGCGGTCGGATCGGATGCCGGCACCGGAGACGGCGCGGGCATCATCACTCAGGTTCCCGACGAGTTCCTGCGGTCGGTCACCGATTTCGCCCTGCCCGCGGCGGGCTGCTACGCCGTCGGCAATGTGTTCCTGCCGATCGATCCCACCAAGCGCAGCGGCATCAAGCGCCAGATCAACCGGATCGCCCTCGAAGAGGGACTGGTGATCCTCGGCTGGCGCGAAGTTCCCGTGCGCCCCGACGAGGTCGGCACCCTGGCGCGCGCGGCCATGCCGGCCATCCAGCAACTGTTCGTGCAGAGCGCCCGCACGACCGAGGCCGGCGACACGCTCGGCGACATCGCGCTGGACCGCCAGGCCGTCAGGCTGCGGAAGCGTGCCGAACGCGAGCTGGACATCTACTTCGCCTCACTGTCCTGTCGCACCGTGGTCTACAAGGGTATGGTCACGACGCTTCAGCTGGAGCCGTTCTACCCGGACCTGTCCGATCCGCGCTTCGTCTCCAAGCTCGCCCTTGTGCACTCCCGCTACTCCACCAACACGTTCCCGTCCTGGCCGCTCGCGCAGCCGTTCCGCATGATCGCGCACAACGGCGAGATCAACACGGTTCAGGGCAACCGCAACTGGATGCAGGCGCGCCAGTCGCAGCTCGAATCCGACCTGCTCGGCGACCTGGCGCCGCTGCTCCCGATCGTCACCCCCGGCGGCAGCGATTCGGCCTCGTTCGATGAGGTCGTTGAGCTGCTCAGCCTGTCGGGGCGTTCGCTCCCGCACGCCGTCATGATGATGGTGCCGGAGGCCTGGGAGAACCAGACCGACCTCGACGCCGAACGCCGTGCGTTCTACGAGTACCATTCCATGCTGATGGAGCCGTGGGACGGCCCGGCCGCGATCGTGTTCACCGACGGATCCCTCGTCGGCGCCACCCTCGACCGCAACGGGCTGCGCCCCGGCCGCTACCTCATCACCGACGACGGCCTCGTCGTGCTCGCCAGCGAGATCGGGGTACTCGACATCGACCCCAACCGGGTGGTGCGCAAGGGCCGCCTGCGTCCCGGCAAGATGTTTCTGGTCGACACGGTCGCCGGACGCCTGATCGAAGACGACGAGATCAAGGCCGACCTCGCGGCCAGCGAGCCGTGGGGAACCTGGCTGGACGCCGGGCGCATCAACCTCAAGGATCTGCCCGAGCGGGAGCACATCGTGCACCCGCCGGCATCCGTCGTGCGCCGCCAGCGCACCTTCGGCTACACCGAGGAGGAGGTGCGCATCCTGCTCGCGCCGATGGCTCGCCTCGGCGGGGAACCGCTCGGCGCGATGGGCTCCGACACCCCCATCGCCGTGCTCAGCGACCGACCCCGGCTGCTCTTCGACTACTTCACGCAGCAGTTCGCCCAGGTGACCAACCCGCCGCTCGACTCGATCCGCGAGGAAGTTGTCACCTCCCTCAAGCTCGGGCTCGGTCCGGAACGCAACCTCCTCTCGGTGGGCCCCGAGCACGCCCGGCAGGTCGTGCTCGACTTCCCCGTGATCGACAACGACGAGTTGGCGAAGATCCAGCACATCGACACCGCACCGGGCAGCCGCACCACCAGGACCATTCGCGGGCTCTACCGGTTCGAAGACGGGCCGGACGCCCTCGAGGCCCGCATCAAGGAGATGTGCGCCGAGGCCGACGCCGCCATCGACGACGGCGCGATGTTCCTCGTCCTGTCCGACCGGGATTCCAACAAGGACCTGGCCCCGATCCCGTCGCTGCTGATGATTGCCGCGGTTCACCACCACCTGATCCGCACCGAGAACCGCATGAAGGTCGGCATCGTGGTCGAGGCCGGCGATGTGCGCGAGGTGCACCACGTCGCCCTCCTGATCGGCTACGGCGCATCCGCCGTGAACCCGTACCTTGCGATGGAAACGTGCGAGGATTTGGTGCGCAGTGGCTACATCACGACCGGCACGCCCGAACAGGCCGTGCGCAACGTGATCAAGGCCCTCGGCAAGGGCGTGCTCAAGATCATGTCCAAGATGGGGATCTCGACCGTCTCCTCCTACGCCGGCGCGCAGACCTTCGAGGCCGTGGGACTGAGCCAGGAATTCATCGACCAGTACTTCACCGGCACCACGAGCAAGCTCGGCGGCATCGGGATCGAGGTGGTCGCGGCCGAGAATGAGGCCCGGCACCGGGCCGCCTACCCCGAGGATGCCGCGGTCACCGCGCACGAACGCCTCGCGACCGGAGGTGAGTACCAGTGGCGCCGCGACGGGTCTCCGCACCTGTTCAACCCGGACACCATTTTCCGGCTTCAGCACTCCACCCGCACGCGCAGCTACGACATCTTCCGCGAGTACACGAAACTCGTCGACGACCAGGCGACGAGCCTGATGACGCTGCGCGGCATGTTCACCTTCACCACCGGCAAGCGCCACCCCGTGCCGCTGGACGAGGTGGAACCGATCTCCTCGATCGTGAAGCGCTTCGCGACGGGGGCGATGAGCTACGGATCGATCTCCGCCGAGGCGCACGAGACCCTCGCCATCGCAATGAACCGCCTCGGCGGCAAGTCCAACACTGGTGAGGGTGGAGAAGACCTTGACCGTCTGCTCGACCCGGAGCGACGCAGCGCCGTCAAGCAGGTGGCATCCGGCCGGTTCGGTGTGACCAGCATGTACTTGTCCCACGCCGACGACATCCAGATCAAGCTGGCGCAGGGAGCCAAGCCCGGCGAGGGCGGCCAGCTGCCGCCCACGAAGGTCTACCCGTGGATCGCCCGCACCCGGCACGCGACCGCCGGCGTCGGCCTGATCTCGCCGCCCCCGCACCACGATATCTACTCGATCGAAGACCTCAAACAGTTGATCTTCGACCTGAAGCGGGCGAATCCGGCCGCGCGCATCCACACCAAGCTGGTCAGCCAGTCCGGTATCGGCGCGGTCGCCGCCGGAGTGGCCAAGGCCCTGTCCGACGTCATTCTCATCTCCGGTCACGACGGCGGAACCGGCGCGAGCCCGCTCAACTCCCTCAAGCACGCGGGGACCCCCTGGGAACTCGGCCTGGCCGAAACGCAGCAGACCCTGATGCTCAACGGGATGCGCGACCGGGTCGTGCTGCAGGTCGACGGCCAGTTGAAGACCGGCCGTGACGTCATCATCGGAGCGTTGCTCGGCGCCGAGGAGTTCGGCTTCGCGACCGCCCCGCTGATCGTGGAGGGCTGCGTCATGATGCGCGTCTGCCACCTGGACACCTGCCCCGTCGGGGTGGCCACCCAGAATCCCGAGCTGCGCAAACGTTTCACTGGCAAGGCAGAGCACGTGATCAATTTCTTCGAGTTCATCGCTCAGGAGGTGCGCGAGTACCTCGCCGAGCTCGGATTCCGCAGCCTCGACGAGGCCATCGGCCACCGGGAGGTGCTCGACGTCAACGGGGCGCTTACGCACTGGAAGGCCTCCGGACTCGACCTGTCGCCCGTCCTCGTCGGTCCGGACTTCTCCGCGGGGGAGCCCCGGCAGTCCGGTCGCCCTCAGGAGCACGAACTCGAGCTCCACTTCGACAACGAACTGATCCGGCAGAGCGCCAGTGTGCTTGAACACGGTGGGCAGGTCTCGATCTCCCTGCCCATCCGAAACACCGAGCGGGCCGTGGGCACCATGCTCGGCCACGAGGTCACCGTGCGCCACGGCGAGAACGGGCTGCCGTCCGGTTCCATCGACGTCACCCTCACCGGCAGCGCCGGACAGTCCTTCGGCGCGTTCCTGCCGAGCGGCATCATCCTGCGGCTCGAGGGTGACTCCAACGACTACGTCGGCAAGGGTCTCTCCGGTGGCCAGATCACCGTGCGACCCGACCGGGGCAGCCTGTTCCCGGCCGAGCAGAACGTGATCGCCGGTAACGTCATCGGCTACGGCGCGACCCAGGGCAGCATGTTCATCCGCGGCATCGTGGGCGAACGCTTCCTGGTGCGCAACTCCGGGGCCACCGCCGTCGTCGAGGGCGTCGGAGATCACGCCCTCGAATACATGACCGGGGGACTGGCGGTCATCCTGGGCGAAACGGGGCGCAACCTGGGTGCCGGTATGTCTGGCGGAACCGCCTACGTCTACGGTCTTCGTACTGAGGATGTCAACCGGCAGGCCCTCGACTCCGGCGAACTTACACTTCTGCCGCTCGGCGGCGCGGACCGCGAGATCGTGCGCGACTTGCTCGGACAGCATCATGACCAGACCGAGTCCGCCCTGGCGGCCCGGCTGCTGGCCGATTTCGAGACCACCATGTCCACATTCGTCAAGGTGCTACCGCGCGACTACGCGGCCGTCCTGGCAACCAGGCAGACCGCCGTCGACGAGGGCCTCGACCCCGATGGCGTCGTCGTTTGGAACCGCATTCTGGAGGCAACCAATGGCTGATCCGAAAGGATTCCTCAAGACCACGGACCGGGAGCTTCCGGCCCGCCGTCCCGTATCCGTTCGTCTGATGGACTGGAAAGAGGTCTACGAGCAGGGCGACGCGACGCAACTGAAACGCCAGGCCGGCCGCTGTATGGACTGCGGTGTGCCGTTCTGTCAGCAGGGTTGCCCGCTCGGCAACATCATTCCGGAATGGAACGACCTCACCTGGCGGGACGAGGGTCGACAGGCCATCGAACGTCTCCATGTCACCAACAACTTCCCGGAGTTCACCGGGCGCCTCTGCCCGGCACCCTGTGAGTCGGCCTGCGTTCTCGGAATCAGTCAGCCGCCGGTCACGATCAAGCAGGTTGAGGTCTCCATCATCGACCAGGCCTTCGCCAACGGATGGGTGCAGCCCCAGCCGCCCGGACGCCTCACCGGCAAGACGATCGCGGTCGTCGGCTCTGGCCCGGCCGGCCTCGCGGCCGCGCAGCAGCTCACGCGGGCCGGTCACACGGTGGCGGTCTTCGAGCGCGACGACCGGATCGGCGGGCTTTTGCGTTACGGCATCCCGGACTTCAAGATGGAGAAGAAGCACCTCGAGACCCGACTCGGCCAGATGACGGCCGAGGGAACCCGCTTCCGCGCAGGCGTCACCATCGGCGTCGACATCACCTGGGATGACCTCCGGGCCCGCTATGACGCTGTGGTGGTCGCCACGGGGGCCCTGGTACCCCGCGACCTGCCGATCCCCGGGCGCGACCTGCCCGGAGTGCACTTCGCCATGGAATACCTCGTGCAGCAGAACAGGGTCGGCGCCGGCGACACGGTCGACCAGCAGATCACCGCCGAGGGCAAGCACGTGGTCGTACTCGGCGGCGGCGACACCGGTGCCGACTGCATCGGTACCGCGCACCGCCAGGCCGCGGCATCCGTCACGAATCTCGCCATCGGCCGCCAACCGGGCACGGAACGGGCGGAACACCAGCCGTGGCCGCTGTCACCGACGCTGTTCGAGGTGTCGAGCGCCCACGAAGAGGGCGGCAACCGCGAGTACCTGGTGTCGACGGTGGAGTTCCTGGCCAACGAGGCGGGCGAGGTGCGCGCCATCCGCGTGGCCGAGACCGAATTCCGGGGCGGACGCCGGGTGCCCAAGGCCGGAACGGAGCGCGAGATCCCTGCGGATCTGGTTCTCCTGGCCATGGGCTTCACCGGTCCTGAATCACGCGAGCTGACCGACCAGCTGCACGTGCCGGTCGATGGGCGGAGTAATGTCGAGCGTGACGTTAATTACCAGACCAGCCATGAAGGCGTGTTCGTTGCTGGTGATGCTGGCCGTGGCCAGTCGCTCATCGTCTGGGCGATCGCCGAAGGTCGGGCTGCTGCGGCAGCCGTCGACAAATTCCTCGAAGGCGAGACGCAACTGCCTGCACCGGTCAAACCGACCGATCATGCCTTCGCAATCTGATTGGTCACTGATCCAGTGATTCGATTCCAAGAGATCCACCACCCCGTGGTCTCCCAACCATCAACAGAGAATATGCGCCGAAACAGCGCGGAAACCGGAGTTTTTTCAGAATGAGACGCGCCAAAATTGTCGCCACGCTCGGGCCGGCAGCAGCCAGCTACGATCAAATTCGTTCCCTTATCGATGCCGGTGTCGACGTCTGCCGGATGAACCTGAGCCACGGGGACTACCAGGTCCACGAGGGTGTTTATGCGAATGTACGCAAAGCAGCGAACGACTCCGGTCGTGCCGTCGCCGTAATGGTCGACCTGCAGGGACCGAAGATCCGTCTCGGAAAATTCGAAGGCGGCCCTTACGAACTGGCCCTCGGAGACATTTTTAAGATCACCACAGAAGAAATCCTGGGTACCAAGGAACTCTCCGGCACCACGTACAAGGGCCTGCCCCAGGACGTCAAGCCCGGCGACTTCCTGCTGATCGACGACGGCAAGGTCAAGGTCGAGGTGGTGGCCACGAACGACACCGTCGTGACGACCAAGGTGATCGTTGCCGGCCCCGTGTCGAACAACAAGGGCATCAACCTGCCCGGTGTCGCCGTCAACGTGCCGGCCCTGTCCGAAAAGGACGAGGCCGACCTGCGCTGGGGCCTCCGCCTCGGCACGGACCTGATCGCGCTGTCGTTCGTTCGGGACGCCGCCGACATCACCCGCGTGCACGAGATCATGGCCGAAGAAGGACGCCGCGTTCCCGTGATCGCGAAGATCGAGAAGCCGCAGGCCGTGGAGAACCTCGAGGGCATCGTCGACGCGTTCGACGCCATCATGGTGGCCCGTGGCGACCTGGGCGTGGAGCTGCCGCTCGAGGCCGTTCCGATCGTGCAGAAGCAGGCGGTCGAGCTCGCTCGTCGCATGGCCAAGCCGGTCATCGTGGCGACGCAGATGCTCGAGTCCATGATCCACAGCCCGGTGCCGACCCGCGCGGAGACGTCTGACGTCGCCAACGCCGTGCTCGACGGCGCGGATGCGGTCATGCTCAGTGGCGAGACCAGCGTCGGCGAATACCCCGTCGTCACGGTCCAGACGATGGCGCGGATTGTCGCGTCGACCGAGGACCACGGCCTGGAGCGTATCGTTCCGCTGACGAACAAGCCGCGTACCCAGGGCGGTGCGATTACCCTCGCCGCCATCGAGGTCGCCGAGTTCGTCGAAGCGAAGTTCCTGTGCATCTTCACGGAGTCCGGTGACTCGGCCCGACGGATGTCCCGGCTGCGGTCGAAGATCCCCATGCTGGCTTTCACCCCGGAGCCCGGTATCCGTCGTCGACTGGCCCTCACCTGGGGCATCCAGACCTACCTGGTCGACCGGGTCACCCACACGGACGCCATGTTCGGACAGGTGGATGACATCCTGCTGGGCCAGGGTCTGGCGCAGCTCGGTGACAAGGTCGTCGTTATCAGCGGTTCCCCTCCCGGAATCGCGGGTTCCACGAACGACATCCGTGTGCACCGCGTCGGCGATGCCCACAATGAAGTTCACCCGGCGTACGCGAAGAAGTAGCGCCGCGACGGAGAAAGCCCCGCCGCCCGGCTTCGGGTGGCGGGGCTTTCTCGTGCTGTCAAATCTGCGCGGCACATCCAAGCGCCGTGATTCTGTGACCCACCGCCCCCGGGCGACACCCTGTTCCCCTTCAGTGTCGCCCATGAGGCTGTGCGCGTGAACACTCCGAACCGGAGCGCGACTGGACGGTCCGTGGCGTGCGCGGGTCCCCCGACCCGGTAGCGTGGACATGTCCAACCACATGTCAGGCTAGCACCTGTTGGACATGTCTAATGTCACGGTCCGGCGCCACGGGACAGCGGCGCACAGGGGGGGGAGCAGGACGTGAACTACGAAGCACGCACCGAGCGGGCGCGCGAACTGGTGGCCACCCTCACCCTCCCGCGTCCGCTGACCGCCGCGACGCTGCACCGGTACATGGAAGGTCTGCGCGGCAAGGCGATCCTGATTCGTGCGGCGAGTCCGCGGCTCGTAGACTCCGGAGTCTGCGGGCTGTGGATCGAGGTCGCCGGGGAGAATTTCGAGCGCATCCACCATGCGCCGACGGACTCCGCCGTGCACCGCCAGCAGTTCATCAACCATGAGTTCGGCCACATGATCCTGCGGCATGAGAAGCAGCTGATGCCGGCCGAGCGGGTCGCGCTGCTCGCACCCCTCATCCCGCTCGACTCGATCGCGTACGCGCTGTCCCGCAGCAACTTCACCGACGAGCAGGAAGCCCTAGCCGAGGCGATCGGCGACCGGCTGGCCCTGATCATGCTCGGAGACAGCGCCGAAACGGCCAACGGCCCCCGAACCGGTTTCGGCCGGGTGCTGTAGTGCAGATCATCCTGCTGTCGGTGTCGGCGTTGATCTGGATCGCCACAATATTGTGCGTGCCGTCAGTCCTTCGCGGTCGTCGTCGCCGTCTCTTTTGGGTCCTCGTTGCTTTCGGGACGACAATGACCCTGCAGCCTTACGTCGTGTACAACGCCGTCGACGGACTGCTGGGTGGGGACAACGTCGCCTACTTCAGCTTTCATGCAACGGCGATCGTTACCATTGGCCTCCTGGACGGCATCGTGCAGGAGGCCGTGTCCGTGGGCGGTCTCACTCGGCGTAGGAATCAGGTGACCGCACTCGTCACCGGCGCAATTGTCACCGCCCAAGCTGTCCTATTCTTCGGCGGAGACTGGCGTTTTCGAGACCAGATCCACGAGGCTTTTCCGAATCGTTGGGATTTCGCCGCCTACTCGTCCACCACGTGGATTGCGATGGCCCTCTTCTCCGTGTCGGTAGGTGCGGCATGCGTGTCCGATCTGCGCCTTCAGCATCGGTTGATCACTCGGGCGTCTCTCGCTCTCGTTGCGCTCGGTTGCCTCGGGGTTCTGGTCTACACGATCGTCAGCTTCGCGAGCGTGACCGCAGCCCTTCTCAGTCCGGACTTCTCCTTTGACGGGTGGCCCTACACCGCTTACCACATCGCCCTCGCCACCGCTCCCGTCTGCCTCGGCCTGGGTCTGGGTCTGACTGCCATGGAAGTGGGTATCCAGGCCCTGTTGAAGACCAGCCGCGACCGGGTGCTGCTGTGGCGGATCACTCCGTTGTGGGAGCGCCTGCTGGCCGGATCTCCGGAGCTCAGCATCGAGCGCGACCTCTCGCACGTCGGACTGCTCCTCGTGCGGGCTCCCGGCGCTCACCTGTACCGGCGTTATGTCGAGGTGTGGGATAGCCTGCTCCTCAACCCAGACCAGAGCCTGACGGTGTCCGAACGGACACTGATCAACGCCGCCGAGAACCACGTGCGGGCCATCCCCGCCGCGGCTTCGATCGTCACCACCCTTGCCCGCCCCGTGACACCCCGACAGGACCACACATCGTGATTGACCCGCGAGCAGCCGACGACAGGCCCAGCATCCCCGGCGAACCGATCAGTCCGCAGCGGGAACTGGCACGCAAGCTCAACCTCCTGCTTGACGTGGTCGTCGCCGAGGGCAACACGCCGCACACCTACAAGCAGATCGCCGCGGGACTGCAGGCGTGGGGCCTGTCGCTCTCCCGAGCCCGGTGGGCCTACATGATCACCGGGGACGGGCCTCTCGTGACAGACGTCGACCTGCTCACGGGCATCGGCGAGTTCTTCCGTATCCCGCCGGAGTACCTGCTGGGCTCTGACTGCGACCTCCCCGACCGCGTCGACTCCCAGCTCGCGTTAGTGAAAAGCCTGCGTGCCCAGCGCGTGGTCAACTTCGCGGCACGCACGCTCGGGGATGTGTCCCCGGAGACGCTGCGGTCGATCACCGCGCTCCTGGAAGAGGACATGCAGCGCGGCGATGCCGCGCGACCCGCTGAGGGCTGACGGGCTGGCCGACGCGCCGACTGGCGCTGACGCCCCGGCAGAGCCGAAACGGCCCGTCTCGGCGGGAATTTCTGCCTGGGGGTGTTGGTACCGGTGGTGGGACTCGAACCCACACGTCCTTGCGAACAAAGCATTTTGAGTGCTCCGCGTCTGCCATTCCGCCACACCGGCTCACAACACCTGCTCCAGAATACCGTAGGCTTTCCCCCGTGACCGACCAAGACTCCACCCCAGTACCTCCTCGCCGCGTTGTCGTTGCCGAGGATGAGTCCCTCATCCGCCTCGACATCGTCGAAATCCTCCGTGACGCCGGATTCGAGGTGGTCGGTGAAGCCGGCGACGGAGAAACCGCTGTCGCCCTGGCCACCGAGCTGCGGCCCGACCTGGTCATCATGGACGTGAAGATGCCGCACCTCGACGGAATTTCCGCGGCCGAGCGCATCACCAAGGCGCACATCGCCCCCGTCGTGCTGCTGACCGCGTTCAGCCAGAAAGAACTCGTCGAGCGCGCCACGGAAGCTGGCGCGCTGGCCTACGTGGTCAAGCCGTTCACCCCGAACGACCTGCTGCCCGCCATCGAGATCGCGCTGTCGCGCTACAGCCAGATCATCACCCTCGAGGCCGAGGTGGCCGACCTCGTCGAGCGCTTCGAGACCCGCAAGCTCGTCGACCGGGCCAAGGGCCTGCTGAACGAGAAGATGGGGCTCACCGAGCCCGAGGCCTTTCGGTGGATCCAGAAGGCGTCCATGGACCGCCGGCTCACCATGCACGACGTCGCCCAGGCGATTATCGAGCAACTCAGCGCCAAGAAGTAACCTTCGGCGGCCGGGCAGATCACCCTTCGGGGTTGATGCCTGGCCGTTTTTCGCGCCTCGGGTCTTGCGCCTCGGGCCGGTTCGTCAGTTCCTTGATCAGATTGGTGATCCGGATCGTCGAGCAGCGCCGGCCCTGATCATCCGTGACCGCGATCTCGTGCGTCGTGAGCGTACGGCCCAGGTGCACCGGCGTGCAGACACCCGTGACGAAGCCCGACGTCGCCGACCGGGTATGCGTGGCATTGATCTCGATCCCCACCGCCAGGCGGCCGGGACCGGCGTGCAGATTGGCGGCCATCGAGCCCAGCGACTCGCCCAGCACGACATAGGCGCCACCGTGCAGGAGCATCGCGGGCTGCGTGTTGCCCTCGACGGGCATCCGTGCGACGGCCCGCTCGATCGTGAACTCGACGAACTCGATGCCCATCTTTTCGGCCAGGGAGCCGGCTCCCCGCTGCTGGACCCACTCGAGGGCGTCCGTGGTCTGGTGGATCATAGTCACCTTCGGTCGCTGCACCTGCCCGCGCCGGATGACGCTTGTAGGCTGTCTCTGTGTCAGATTCCGAAAAGCCTACCCTGATGATCATCGACGGCCATTCCCTGGCCTACCGGGCGTTCCACGCCCTCCCCGTGGACAGTTTCCAGAACCACGACGGGCAGCACACCAACGCCATCCACGGGTTCCTGTCCATGCTGCTCAGTCTGCTACGCAACGAGAAGCCCACGCACATCGCCGTGGCGTTCGACATCTCGCGGTTCTCCTTTCGCACGCGCGAATACGCCGACTACAAGGGCACGCGGGCCAGCACGCCAAGCGAGTTCATCGGGCAGGTGCCGCTGCTGCAGGAGGCCCTGGCTGCGATGAACATCACGACGCTGACCAAGGAAGACTTCGAGGCCGACGACATCCTCGCAACACTGTCCGTGCGCGGCAACCAGGAAGGCTTCCATGTCCTGGTGGTCTCGGGGGACCGGGATACGATCCAACTCGTCAACGAAAACGTCACCCTGCTCTACCCGGCCAGCCAGGGCGTCTCGGCGCTCACCCGCTACGACCCGGCCCGGGTGCGCGAGAAGTACGGCATCGAGCCGGCAAAATACCCGGATGTCGCGGCCCTGGTCGGCGAGACCAGCGACAACCTGATCGGGATCTCCAAGGTGGGGGAGAAGACCGCCGTGAAGTGGCTCGGCCTCTACGGCAGCCTCGACGGCATCCTGGAACACGCCGAGGAGATCAAGGGCGTCGTCGGCAACAACCTGCGCGAGCAGAAAGAGAACGCGATCCGCAACCGGCGGCTCAACCACCTCGTCACCGACCTCGACCTCCCGGTGGAACTCTCCGACCTCGTGCGGTGCCCCATCGACGAACCGGCCGTGCGCGCTGTGTTCGGTCGGCTCGAGTTTCGCACCCTGCTTGACCGCGTGATCAAGCTTGAGGGCACCGGCGCGACCGAAGGCGTCGCCGTGGTCGTGCCGGAGGAAGTGCTGGTCGCCGCGCCTCAGGCCCCCGCCGCCCAGGACCTGCTCGACGAGGAGCTGGCCGCGTGGATCGCCCGGGCCACGGTCGCCTCCCCGCAGGGCCTCGCTCTCTCCGTCGAGGTACACGAGGGCAAGGCCATTGGCTTCGGAGTGTCCGGACCGACCGAGTCGGTAAACCTGCCCTGGCAGCCCGGACGCACGGACTACCTCGCATTCGAGGCCTGGCTGGCCAGCGACTCGCCCAAGATCATGCACGACGCCAAGAGCCAGATCAAGGCGCTCCGCCGCAGCAACCTGGACTTTTCGGGGCTGGTGTTCGACAGCCTGATCGCGGGCTGGCTACTGCGCCCCGGGGTGCCGGACAAAACCCTCGCCACCCTCGTCTTGCGATACCTGGGCGAAACCCTGCCGGTGACCGACCCCAACCAGCTGATCCCGGCCGAGAACGAGGCCGGGGGCGTGCCGGTGGAGTCCTGGTACACGTTCCGGGTGGCCGCGGCCATCGACGCGCTGCTCGACGACGGGTCCCGCGAGGTGCTCACAACCATCGAGATGCCCACCCTGCTGGCACTCTCCGACATGGAACTGGCCGGCGTGGCCGTCTCCCATGACCAGTTGTCGGCACTGTCCGGCCAGCTGGGCGAGCGCGCCGCCGGGTTGGCCGCCGGCGCCTACGCCGAGATCGGCCGCGAGGTGAACCTCGGTTCACCCAAGCAGTTGCAGGAGGTGCTGTTCGACCAGCTCGGCATGCCCAAGACCCGGGCGAACAAGACCGGGTTCTCCACGGATGCCGGGGCTCTGGCCGACCTGCAGGCCAGCAACCCGCATCCGTTCCTTGACATGCTGTTGCAGCACCGCGACGCCACCAAGCTGCGCCAGATCGTGGAGACCCTGGACAAGGCCATCGACGAGACGGGCCGTATCCACACCACGTACGTGCAGATCGGCACGGCCACCGGTCGGATCTCCTCCACCGACCCCAACCTGCAGAACATTCCGGTGCGCACCGAGGAGGGCCGCCGCATCCGGGCCGCATTCCACGCGGCCAACGGGGCCGAATGCCTGCTCACCGCCGACTACTCGCAGATCGAGATGCGCATCATGGCGCACCTTTCCGGCGACGCGGGACTGATCGAGGCCTTCAACGCCGGCGAAGACCTGCACCGGTTCGTCGGCGCCAGCGTGTTCGGCGTGGCGCCGGAAGACGTCACGAACGAGATGCGCTCTAAGGTCAAGGCCATGTCCTACGGCCTGGCCTACGGACTGAGCGCCTTCGGGCTGTCCCGGCAGCTGCGCATCGAGACGAAGGAGGCCAAGCAGCTCATCACAGACTACTTCGCCCGGTTCGGCGCGGTGCGCGACTACCTGCGCAATGTCGTCGAGCAGGCCAAAATAGATGGTTACACGGCCACCATATTCGGCCGCCGCCGCCCGTTCCCCGAGCTGCACAGCGCCAACCGGGTCGTACGCGAGAACGCGGAGCGCGCGGCCCTCAACGCGCCGATCCAGGGGTCGGCCGCCGACATCATGAAGATCGCGATGAACGGGATCGCCGTGGACCTGGTCGACGGCAATTTGGAGTCGCGCATGCTGCTTCAGGTACACGACGAACTGATCTTTGAGGTTGCCCCGGGGGAGTGGGATGCGCTCCGCCAGGTCGTGACGCACCGGATGGAGACCGCAGCGGACCTGTTGGTGCCGCTCGACGTGCAGGTCGGCCGCGGCGACAACTGGGATGCCGCCGCCCACTAGGCAGCGACTACCAGCCGCCCGAATGCGAGGTCCGGCGCTCCGCCCGCGGTCGAGCGCGTGTTCTAGGCTCGGGTCATGACAACCGACAAGCAGCGCACCCCCACGGCGATCGACCGGATCGCCGAGGACTGGGTGGACACCCTCGTCGACATCGACCCGACCGTGGGCACGTACATCGGCCGCACCGAGGTTGACGGCCGCTTCGGCGACTACTCCCCGGACGGCCTGGACCGCAGGGTCGACGCGGCCCGATCCCTCATCACCCGCCTCGACGCGGCCACGGCCGTCGACGACGTCGACGTCGTCACCCGCACCGACCTGCGCAGCTCGCTCGCCCTCGACGTCGAGAGCGCCGAAGCCGGATTGCCGCTGCGCGACCTGAACGTGATCGCGTCGCCGGCCCAGGGCATCCGGGAGGTCTTCGACCTGATGCCCACCGCCACCGTCGCCGACTGGGACACCGTTTCCGCCCGTCTGCGCGCCCTGCCCGGGGCCATCGACGGCTACATCCAGACCCTGCGTCTCGGCATCGAGCGCGGCAGTATGCCTGCCCGGCGTCAGGTGCAGGAAGTCATCCTGCAGGCCCGGCGCCACGCGGCGAACGACGGCTTCTTCGCCGAGTTCGCCGCCAACGCCGGCCACGACACGGGAGCGCTCCCGGCCTCGCTGGCCAAGGATCTCGACACCCGGGCGCGTGTCGCGGCCGCGGCCTATGGAACGCTGGCGGACTTCCTCGGCACCGAGCTCGAGGGTAGGGCCCCCACCCGCGACGCCATCGGTCGCGACCTCTACCTGCTGCAGTCCCGCCGTTTCCTCGGCGCGACCATCGACCTCGACGAAACCTATGAGTGGGGCGTGGAGGAGCTGGCGCGGATGGTCGCCGAGCAGGAGAGCATCGCCGACCTGATCAAGCCGGGCGCGAGCGTGCCCGAGGCCATTGCGTTCCTCGACACCGAACCCAGCCGCAAGCTGCACGGCACCGACGCCCTGCAGAAATGGATGCAGGAGACCAGCGACCGAGCCGTCGCCGAGCTCTCCGAGACCCAGTTCGACATCCCCGACGAGATCAAACGCCTCGAGTGCCTGATCGCCCCCACCCAGGAAGGCGGCATCTACTACACCGGGCCTACGGACGACTTGTCCCGCCCGGGCCGGATGTGGTGGTCGGTGCCGATCGGGATCACCGAATTCGACACCTGGCGCGAATTGACCACCGTCTACCACGAGGGCGTGCCCGGCCACCATCTGCAGATCGGCCAGGCCGTCTACAACCGGGCCAAGCTGAACACCTGGCGCCGCCAGCTGGCCGGCACCTCGGGTCACGCCGAGGGCTGGGCGCTCTACGCGGAACGTCTGATGGAGCAGCTGGGCTACCTCGACGACCCGGCCGACCGTCTCGGCATGCTGGACGGGCAGCGGATGCGCGCCGCCCGCGTCGTCCTCGACATCGGCGTGCACCTCGAGAAGCAGCTGCCCGACGGTTCGGGCCCCTGGACCGCCGACTACGCCTTGGAGTTCCTGGGCCGGAACGTGAACATGAACGCGAGCTTTGTCAAGTTCGAGGTGAACCGGTACCTCGGCTGGCCGGGGCAGGCCCCGTCCTACAAGGTCGGCCAGCGCATCTGGGAGCAGCTGCGGGACAGGTACAGGGAGCGCGAGGGCGACGCCTTCTCGATCAAGGAGTTCCACCGCAAGGCCCTCGATCTCGGCGGGGTCGGCCTGGACACCCTCCAGGCGGCGATGCTCGGCTAACGTTCGGGGTCGATCGGCGTAGTTTCGGTGGGGACGGGCAAGTTGCCGGCCTCTCCCGCAAACAGGTAAGCTTGACTGTCACGTTTGTGACGAACTGTCCACCGCCATGCATGGTGCACGAGCACGAGTTTTTCCCGTGTGTGGCCCGAACTATGTCCATCCTGGAGCAACTACTACATGACAAACGCAACGACCGAACGGGCACCCAAGCAGGTCGCCATCAACGACATTGGATCTGCTGAAGACTTTCTTGCCGCGGTCGAAAAGACTCTGAAATTCTTCAACGACGGAGACCTCATCGAGGGCACCGTGGTGAAGATCGACCGCGACGAGGTTCTCCTCGACGTGGGCTACAAGACCGAGGGTGTCATTCCCTCCCGCGAACTTTCCATCAAGCACGACGTCGACCCCTCTGAGGTCGTCAAGGTCGGCGACCTGGTTGAGGCCCTCGTTCTTCAGAAGGAAGACAAAGAAGGCCGCCTCATCCTGTCCAAGAAGCGCGCTCAGTACGAGCGTGCATGGGGCGACGTTGAGAAGATCAAGGAGTCGGATGGCGTTGTCACCGGTTCGGTCATCGAGGTTGTCAAGGGTGGCCTCATCGTGGACATCGGACTTCGCGGGTTCCTCCCGGCCTCGCTCATCGAGTTGCGCCGTGTTCGCGACCTGACCCCGTACCTGGGCCAGGAGATCGAGGCCAAGATCCTCGAACTCGACAAGAACCGCAACAACGTCGTGCTGTCCCGTCGTGCGCTGCTCGAGCAGACTCAGTCCGAGAGCCGCACCACGTTCCTCAACAACCTTCAGAAGGGACAGGTCCGCAAGGGCGTTGTCTCGTCGATCGTCAACTTCGGTGCGTTCGTCGACCTGGGTGGCGTTGACGGTCTGGTTCACGTCTCCGAGCTCAGCTGGAAGCACATCGAGCACGCCAGCGAAGTCGTCGAGGTTGGCCAGGAAGTCACCGTCGAGATCCTTGAGGTCGACCTCGAGCGCGAGCGCGTGTCGCTCTCCCTCAAGGCCACGCAGGAAGACCCGTGGCAGGTCTTTGCTCGCACCCACGCCATCGGCCAGGTTGCACCGGGTAAGGTCACCAAGCTCGTTCCGTTCGGCGCGTTCGTTCGCGTTGCCGAGGGCATCGAGGGACTCGTTCACATCTCCGAGCTCTCCGGCAAGCACGTCGAGCTCGCCGAGCAGGTCGTGTCGGTCGGCGACGAGGTCTTCGTCAAGGTCATCGACATCGACCTCGAGCGTCGCCGCATCTCGCTGAGCCTCAAGCAGGCCAACGACGGTGTCGACCCCGAGGGCACCGAGTTCGACCCGGCGCTCTACGGAATGCTCACCGAGTACGACGACCAGGGCAACTACAAGTACCCCGAGGGCTTCGACCCGGAGACCAACGAGTGGCGCGAAGGCTTCGAGACCCAGCGTGAGAAGTGGGAGCAGGACTACGCTGCAGCCCAGGCTCGCTGGGAAGCCCACAAGAAGCAGGTTGCCTCCGCGAACGACGAGATCACCGCCGTCGGCGATGTCCCGTCCGCCGCAGGCAACACCTTCTCGAACGAGACGGCCGGCGCCGGCACGCTCGCGGACGACGAGGCCCTCGCAGCACTGCGCGAGAAGCTCTCCAGCTCCAACTAGCAACGAGCTGACCGAAGGCCGCACCCTCCGGGGTGCGGCCTTTTTTCGCTTCGCCGGCGGATGCCGGTTCGTCCATCGAGGGCCGTTAGCATGGCAAGTGTGTACTTGATTGGACTGACCGGCGGGATCGCATCCGGAAAAAGCACCGTCGCGCGGCGGCTAGTGCAGCACGGGGCCGTGCACATCGACGCCGACCAACTCGCGCGGGTCGTGGTCGGGCCCGCCACCCCGGGGCTTGTCAAGATCGCGGATGCTTTCGGTGACGCGGTGCTGCTGCCCGACGGCAGCCTGAACCGGGTGGCGCTCGGCGCGGTCGTGTTCCGCGACCCGGAGGCGTTGGACCGCCTCAACGCGATCGTGCACCCCGAGGTGCGTGCGCGCTCGAACGCACTGATCCGCGAGGCGGAAGATGCCGACCGCAACGCGATCGTCGTGTACGACGTGCCCCTGCTGGTGGAGGCAGGCGTCGACCATCCTTTCGACCTCGTCGTCGTCACCCAGGCCGACGAGCCGACCCGGGTGCGCCGCATGGTGGAGCTGCGGGCGATGGATGTCGGCGAAGCGGAGCGCCGGATCCGCGCCCAGGCCAGTGACGCCGACCGTCACAGGATCGCCGACGTCGTCATCGACACGGGCGGCACTCTTGAGCAGACCCTGGAGCAGGTCGACGTGCTGTGGGACCAGGTGCGGGGTCAGGGTCAGCAGCGCATTGTCAGAGGCGCTCCGTAGACTGACGAGCATGGAACCCACGCGCTCTGTTAATCCGTTCGAGGTGGTGAGCGAGTACACGCCGAGCGGCGACCAGCCCACAGCGATCGCCGAGCTGGCCGGCCGCATCAACGCCGGAGAGACCGACATCGTGCTGCTCGGCGCCACCGGAACGGGCAAATCGGCGACCACGGCCTGGCTGATCGAACAGGTGCAGCGGCCGACCCTGGTGCTCGCCCATAACAAGACCCTCGCCGCGCAGCTCGTGAACGAATTCCGTGAGCTGATGCCCAACAATGCCGTCGAGTACTTCGTGTCGTATTACGACTACTACCAGCCCGAGGCCTATGTGCCCCAGACCGACACCTTTATCGAGAAGGACTCCTCGATCAACGCGGAGGTCGAGCGCCTACGGCACTCCACCACGAACTCCCTGCTCAGCCGGCGCGACGTCATCGTGGTTTCCACGGTCTCCTGCATTTACGGCCTCGGCACGCCCGAAGGCTACCTCGAGGCCATGGTCGCTCTACAGGTCGGTCAACAGGTCAACCGGGACTGGCTGATCCGCAAGTTCGTTGCCATGCAGTACCAGCGCAACGACATCGACTTCTCCCGCGGCCACTTTCGGGTGCGCGGCGACACCATCGAGATCATCCCGATGTACGAAGAACTCGCCATCCGGATCGAGATGTTCGGCGACGAGATCGAGGCGCTCTACAGCCTGCATCCGCTCACCGGCGACATCGTGAGGAAGCTCGACTCCGTTGCCGTCTTCCCCGGCTCGCACTACGTGGCCAGCACGGACGTGATGGAGCGCGCCATCGGCACCATTCAGGAGGAGCTCGCCGAACGGCTTGAGCAGCTGGAGCGCGAGGGCAAACTGCTCGAGGCCCAGCGCCTGCGCATGCGCACGCAGTTTGACCTGGAGATGATGGAGCAGATCGGTTTCTGCTCCGGCATCGAGAACTATTCCCGGCACATCGACCAGCGGCAACCGGGGGAGGCGCCGCATTGCCTGCTCGACTATTTTCCTGACGACTTCCTGATGGTCATCGACGAGTCCCACGTCACGGTGCCGCAGATCGGCGCCATGTACGAGGGCGACTCCTCGCGCAAGCGCACACTCGTCGATCACGGGTTCCGGCTCCCGAGCGCCCTCGACAACCGACCGCTCAAATTCGGGGAGTTCAAGGGGCGCGTCGGCCAGACCGTCTACCTCTCCGCCACCCCCGGCAAGTACGAGTTGGGCATCGCCGACGGCATCGTTGAACAGATCATCCGTCCCACCGGGCTGATCGACCCGCAGATCATCGTCAAGCCCAGTAAGGGCCAGATCGACGACCTTCTCGAGGAGATCCACAAGCGCGTCGACCGCAACGAACGCGTCCTGGTCACCACGCTCACCAAGAAGATGGCCGAGGAACTCACTGACTTCCTCACCGAGGCCGGCGTGCGGGTGCGGTACCTGCACTCGGATGTCGACACGCTCCGTCGCGTCGAACTCCTCACTGAGTTGCGGGCCGGCGTCTACGACGTCCTCGTGGGCATCAACCTGCTCCGCGAGGGGCTCGACCTGCCCGAGGTTTCGCTTGTCGCCATCCTCGACGCCGACAAGGAGGGCTTCCTCCGTTCGGCGACCTCGCTGATCCAGACCATCGGCCGCGCGGCCCGCAACGTCTCCGGCGAGGTGCATATGTACGCCGACCGGCTCACGGCCTCGATGGAGCGCGCGATCGACGAGACCGACCGCCGCCGCGAAAAGCAGGTGGCCTACAACACCCTTCACGGCATCGATCCCACCCCGCTGCGCAAACGGATCGCTGACATCACCGAGGTTCTCGCTCGGGAAGAGGCGGACACCGCCGAGCTCCTGGCCGGTCGCGACACCCGCCGCAAGGGCGTCGCGGCGACTCCGCGCCGGCAGGGACTGGCCGCGAACGGCGCGAACGACCTTGAGTCGATTATCGCCGACCTGAACGGCCAGATGCTCGAGGCGGCGGGGGAGCTCAAGTTCGAGCTCGCGGCCCGGCTCCGCGACGAGGTGTCCGAGCTGAAGCGCGAGCTGCGCCAGATGGAGAAGGCCGGCCACATCTGATCGGATGTTTGGACGTGGCTGGGTAGACTTCGAACATTTGTTCGCTCAGGGCGTGCTGATTCGCAGGGTTGGACGCGTGACGCTGCATAGAATCAAATGGTGTCAATTTCCAAGGTAGAGACCGGATCAAAACTCAACGTTCGTGGTGCCCGTGTGCACAACCTGCACAACGTGGACCTCGAGATCCCGCGCGATTCGCTCGTCGTCTTCACGGGACTGTCCGGCTCGGGCAAGTCTTCGCTCGCGTTCGACACCATCTTCGCGGAGGGCCAGCGGCGCTACGTCGAATCGCTGTCCGCGTACGCCAGGCAGTTCCTGGGCCAGGTCGACCGACCCGACGTCGACTTCATCGAGGGCCTGAGCCCTGCCGTCTCCATCGACCAGAGGTCGACCAACCGCAACCCTCGGTCGACCGTGGGCACCATCACCGAGGTCTACGACTACATGCGGCTGCTCTGGGCGCGCATCGGTGTGCCGCACTGCGCCGTCTGCGGCGAGGTCATCCAGGCACAGACCGTGCAGCAGATCGCCGACCAGCTGATGGGACTCGATGAGGGCGTCCGTTACCAGGTGCTCAGCCCGGTCGTATCCCAGAAAAAGGGCGAGTTCGTCGACCTGTTCAAGGAACTGGCAGCGGGCGGTTATTCCCGCGCCATCGTCGACGGCACCCCGATCCAGCTCAACGAGCCGCCCGTTCTGAAGAAGCAGCTCAAACACGACATCTCTGTGGTCATCGACCGTCTGGTCGCCGGCCCCGACCTGCTGAGCCGGCTCACAGACTCCCTTGAGACGGCGCTCAAGCTGACCGACGGCATCGTGCAGATCAACTACGTCGACCGGGAGGGCGACGAGGCTTGGCAAAGCTACTCGGAGAAGCTCTCCTGTCCCAACAACCACCCCGTGCAGCTCACCGAGATCGAGCCGCGCACATTCTCCTTCAACGCGCCCTTCGGCTCCTGCCCTGAGTGCTCCGGGCTCGGCACGCGCATGTCGGTCGACGCAGACCTGCTGCTCGGCGACCCCGAGCTCAGCATCGCGGACGGCGTCGTGCTGCCCTGGACCACGCAGGGCAAGGGACTGTTCCAGTACTACGAGAAGCTCCTCGACGGGCTCGCCCGCGACCTGGACTTCTCCCTCGACACCCCGTGGGGCGAACTGCCCGCCGAGGTGCAGGACGCCGTTCTGCGCGGCGACAACTTCGAGGTCAAGGTGAAGTGGAAGAACCGCTACGGCCGGGAGATGAGCTACACCTCCGGCTTCGAGGGCGTCGTGCCCTACATTGAACGTCAGTACCTGCAAGCGGAGTCCGACACCCAGCGCGCCCGCTGGGGAGAATACCTGCGCGAAGTCGACTGCCCCGTCTGCTCCGGAACCCGGCTCAAGCCCGAGGTCCTCGCCGTGCTCGTGCACGGGGCCAGCATCGCGGATGTCTGCAACCTCAGTCTCACCGACGCCCGCGATTTCATGAACAAGCTCGAGCTGACCGACCGGGAGGCCGTCATCGCCGCGCAGGTGCTGCGAGAGATCAAGGCGCGCCTGGACTTCCTGATCCGCGTCGGCCTGAACTACCTCAACCTGGCCCGGGCCGCGGCGACCCTGTCCGGCGGCGAGGCGCAGCGCATCCGTCTGGCCACCCAGATCGGGTCCGGCCTGACCGGGGTGCTGTACGTGCTCGACGAACCGAGCATCGGCCTGCACCAGCGCGACAACCGACGGCTGATCGAGACCCTGGTAACCCTGCGCGACCTCGGGAACACCCTGATCGTGGTTGAGCACGACGAAGACACCATCAAGACGGCCGACTGGGTCGTCGACATCGGCCCGGGCGCCGGCGTCAACGGCGGCCATGTCGTGCACTCCGGTTCCTACGCCGACCTGCTCACCAACACGGAGTCACTGACCGGGGACTACCTTGCCGGCCGCAGGTCCATCCCGACCCCGGCCACCCGGCGCGAGATCGACCCGGCGCGCGAAATCTCGGTTATCGGCGCGGAGGCCAACAATCTCAAGAAGGTGTCGGTCAGCTTCCCGCTCGGCACGTTCACGGCCGTGACCGGCGTCAGCGGATCGGGCAAGTCGTCTCTCGTCAACGACATCCTGTACCGGGTACTGGCCAACCGGCTCAACGGCGCCCGTAAACTCCCCGGCCGGCACACCCGCGTCACCGGGCTCGAGCAGCTCGACAAGGTCATCCACGTCGACCAGGCCCCGATCGGGCGCACGCCGCGCTCCAACCCTGCCACCTACACCGGCGTCTTCGACAAGATCCGCACCCTCTTCTCCGAGACGATCGAGGCTAAGGCGCGCGGCTACCTGCCCGGCCGGTTCAGCTTCAACGTCAAGGGCGGCCGCTGCGAAGCCTGCTCCGGCGACGGCACGATCAAAATCGAGATGAACTTCTTGCCCGACGTCTACGTTGCCTGCGAGGTCTGCGGGGGAGCGCGCTACAACCGCGACACCCTCACCGTGCACTACAAGGGTAAAAGCATCGCCGAGGTGCTGGACATGCCGATCAGCGAGGCCGCCGATTTCTTCGAGGCGATCTCGTCCATCCACCGGTTCCTGAACACCCTCGTCGAGGTCGGCCTCGGCTACGTGCGCCTCGGCCAGAGCGCCACGACGCTGTCCGGCGGCGAGGCCCAGCGCGTCAAGCTGGCCACCGAGCTGCAGCGCCGGTCCAATGGCCGCAGCGTGTACGTGCTCGACGAGCCCACGACCGGCCTGCACTTCGAAGACGTGCGCAAACTGCTGCTTGTGCTGAACAGCCTGGTCGACAAGGGCAACACCGTGATCGTGATCGAGCACAACCTCGACGTGATAAAATCCGCCGACTGGGTGATCGACCTCGGTCCCGAGGGCGGCTCCGGCGGGGGCCGCGTGCTTGCCACCGGAACCCCGGAGCACGTCGCCACCGTGAAGAAGAGCCACACGGGCATGTTCCTGAAGGAGATCCTGGCGGCACACTGACCGCCTCAGGAACCATCATGTCCGATGCGCTGAGCTACCGCCCCAAGACGGGCGAGATCCCCACGAGTCCCGGGGTGTACCGATTTCGTGACGAAACCGGGCGGGTACTCTATGTCGGCAAGGCCAAGAACCTGCGGGCGCGGCTCGCGAACTACTTCGCCCCGCTGAGCAGCCTGCATGAGCGCACCCGGCGCATGGTCACCACGGCCAGCTCGGTTGAGTGGACGGTCGTCGGCACCGAGGTCGAGGCCCTCCAGCTGGAGTGGACCTGGATCAACGAGTTCGACCCGCCCTTCAACGTGCGGTTCAAGGACGACAAGTCCTACCCGTACCTCGCGGTGACCCTCGCCGACGAGGCGCCGCGGGCTCTCGTCACCCGCACCACCGGCATCCGCGGCGCCCGGTATTTCGGACCGTACCCGAAGGTCTGGGCCGTGCACGAGACAATCGAGCTGATGCTCAAAGCCTTCCCCATCCGCACCTGCAACAACGCCAACTACAAACGAGCCATTCAGTCCGGCAAGCCCTGCTTCGGCGGGCAGATCGGGCGGTGCTTCGGCCCCTGTTCCGGCCTGGTCTCCATCGAGGAGCACCGGGTGATCGTAAATGAGTTCGTCAGCTTCATGGGCAGCCAGGATCGCAAGCTGATCAACCAGCTGACCGCGGAGATGAAGGATGCCGCGGTGGGCCAGAACTACGAGGTCGCCGCCAAACGGCGCGACCAGGTGCGGGCGCTGAACGCCGTTCTGGAGAAGAGCGCCGTCGTGCTCCGCGACAGCGTCGATATCGACCTGTTCGCCATCGACCAGGATGAACTCGCCGCGGCGGTGCAGCTGTTCATCGTGCGGGGCGGCCGCATCCGCGGTGTGCGCGGCTGGATGGTCGACAAGGAACTGGACCTCACGACGAGCGACCTGATCGACTCGATCATGCTGACGGCCTACGGCTCCGGAGCCGTGCCTCCGCGGGAGATCGTTGTGCCGGAGTTGCCCGACGACGCCGCGGCGCTGGAAACCTGGCTGGCCGGCGTCGGCAAACGCAAGGTCCGGCTTGTCGCTGCCCAGCGGGGCGAGAAGGCCGCCCTGCTCGCCACGGCAACCCAGAACGCCAAGCATGCCTTGATGCTCTACAAGACCCGGCGGAGCTCCGACTTCGTCGCCCGGTCCAAGGCCCTCGAAGACATCCAGGAGGCGTTGGAGATGCCGTCTGCGCCGCTCAGGATGGAATGCTACGACGTCTCGCACCTGAGCGGCACCAACATCGTCGCCTCCATGGTGGTGTTCGAAGACGGGTTGCCGCGAACCGACGAGTACCGCCGGTTCAGCATCCCCGAGTCCACGGATGACACGGACTCCATCTACCGCACGCTTACCCGCCGCCTGGCCTACCTGATCCCCGACGAGGAAGCGGCGCCGGAGAGCGAGGCCGATGCCACGGTGAAGCGCAAGAAGTTCCGGTACCAGCCGAACCTGCTCATCGTCGACGGCGGCCAGCCTCAGGTGGCCGCGGCGGCGCGGGCGCTGCGCGAATCCGGCGTCACCGGTATCCAGCTGTGCGGAATCGCGAAGCGGCTCGAGGAAATCTGGTTGCCGGACTCCGACTACCCGGTGATCCTGCCGCGCAACAGTGACGCCCTGTTCCTGATCCAGCGCATCCGCGACGAGGCGCACCGGTTCGCGATCATGCACCAGCGCTCGAGAAGGAAGCGGGACATCACGTCGGTGCTGGGCGAGGTCCCCGGTCTCGGCCCGGCCAGAGTCAAGGTGCTCCTGCAGCATTTCGGCTCCGTCACCCGGCTCAAGGAGGCGCCGGCGGAGGCGATTGCCGACGTTCGCGGCATCGGTCCGGTGCTGGCCGAGGCGATTCATCGCCACTTGCGCGCCTGAACGGTCCGGCTGATCGGTAGGCTGGACACTCAGGTTCCACCCGATCGAAGGCGCAGTCCAGAATGACAACGGAGAACGACAGGCAGGAAATGCTTATCGTGACGGGGATGTCCGGCGCAGGCCGCTCCACCGTGGCCAACGCGCTGGAAGACCTGGGCTGGTACGTCGTCGACAACCTTCCGCCGCAGATGCTGCGCCCGCTGGCCGAACTCGTCGGCCGGGCCGGCACCAGCCTGCCGAAGATCGCCGCCGTGGTCGATATCCGCGGCCGAGACTTCTTCACCGATTTCCAGGAGATCCTGCACTCGCTGCGGAAGACGTCCCAGGTGCGGGTCATTTTCCTCGAAGCCCGCGACGACGTGCTCGTGCGACGGTTCGAATCCGTGCGACGACCGCATCCGCTGCAGGGCGACGGCACGATCCTTGACGGCATCGCGGCCGAGCGCGTCAAGCTCAGCGCCGTGCGCGAGTCCTGCGACCTCGTCATTGACACCTCCGATCTCAACATCCACCAGCTGGCCACGTCGATCTCGGACCGCTTCGCCGCCGAGGACGCCGCCGGGGTGCACGTCACGCTGATGAGTTTCGGCTTCAAGTACGGCCTTCCCACCGACGTCGACATGGTCGCCGATGTGCGTTTCCTTCCCAACCCGTTCTGGGTTCCCGAACTGCGCAGCCACAACGGCCAAGACTCCGAGGTGCGGGATTTTGTTCTCGCCCAGACCGGGGCGCGGGAGTTCATCTCGCACTACGCGGCGGCCCTGGAACCGGTCCTCGCGGGGTACCAGCGGGAGAACAAACGCCACGCGACCATCGCGGTCGGGTGCACGGGCGGCAAGCACCGCTCGGTCGCCATGGCCGCGGAAATCGCGGCCCTGGTCAAGGACTTCCCCGGTGTCGCGGTCAGCGTCAAGAATCGCGACCTCGGACGGGAATAACCCGGTCATGGGCGACTGCATCCCGCAGACGCCCACTCCGGCCAGAACGACTACAACTCGGCCCCACATCAGGCCAGGACGACAGAATGGACAAGCGATTGGCACTCACCGCCGACGTCAAAGACGAGCTTGCTCGCGTCGAAATTTCAAAGACCACGGTGCGTGCAGCGGAACTTGCCACCATTCTCCGCTTCTCCGGCGGACTGCACATGATTTCCGGCCGGATCGCCATCGAGTCAGAGCTCGACACCCCTCTCCTCGCCAGGAGGGTGCGCAAAGACCTCGCTGAGCTCTACGGCGTGCGCAGCGACGTGACCGTGATCCCCGCCGCCGGCCTGAGGCGCGCCAGCCACTACCTGGTGCGAGTGCTTGACGGCGGCGAAACCCTCGCGCGCCAGACCGGGCTGCTCGACGCGAGACGGCGCCCGATTCGCGGTCTGCCGAACCGGCTCACCACGGGCTCGAAGGAAGAGATCGCCGCTGTCTGGCGTGGAGCCTTCCTCGCCCACGGCTCGTTGACCGACCCGGGTCGTTCGGCGGCGCTGGAGGTCACCTGCCCCGGGAACGAATCTGCCATGGCCCTCGTGGGAGCCGCCGGCCGCCTCGGAGTCGTCGCCAAGGCGCGTGAGGTTCGGGGCGTGCACCGGGTCGTCATCCGCGACGGCGACGCCATCGGCGCCATGCTCGTGCAGATGGGGGCGCAGGAGACCGTGCTCAACTGGGAGGCCCTCCGCCAGCGTCGCGAGGTGCGCGCGACTGCGAACCGACTGGTCAACTTCGACGACGCGAACCTGCGCCGCTCCGCTCAGGCCGCGGTGGCCGCGTGCGCGCGCGTGCAGCGCGCCATGGAAATCCTTGACGAGGAGATCCCGGAGCACCTCCGCTATGCGGGCGAGCTGCGCCTCTCCTTCCGCGACTCCAGCCTCGACGAGCTCGGTCACCACGCGGACCCGCCCATGACGAAGGATGCCGTCGCCGGCCGCATCCGTCGCCTGCTGGCCATGGCCGACAAGAAGGCCGCCGACCTGGGCATCCCGGGCACGGACGCGAACCTCCCGGCCGACCTCGATGACGTCTGACCTGCCCGGCGTTCAGCGTTCATCCACGTTCGTCACAGCCACAGCGCATCCTGAGTAGACTGGAATTGTTGCTCACGAACGGGTGGCGGAGCGTTACGCGCCGACAACTACAGAGGAGATGCATCTTGACTGAATACACACTTCCGGCTCTGGCCTACGACTACTCGGCCCTTGCGCCGAGCATCAGCGGCACCATCATGGAACTCCATCACGGCAAGCACCACCAGGCCTACGTCACCGGGGCCAACACAGCCCTGGCCCAGCTGGCCGAGGCTCGCGACAGCGGCAACCTCACCTTTGTGAACAAGCTCGAGAAGGACCTCGCGTTCAACCTCGGCGGCCACGTCAACCACTCGATCTTCTGGACCAACCTGTCGCCCGATGGCGGAGATAAGCCCACCGGTGACCTGGCTAGCGCGATCGAGGACAACTTCGGTTCCTTCGACAAGTTCCAGGCCCACTTCGCGGCCGTGGCCCTTGGCGTACAGGGCTCCGGCTGGGCGGTTCTCGCCTGGGACTCGATCGGCCAGCGCCTGATCATTCAGCAGTTCTTCGACCAGCAGGCCAACTTTGCGGCCGGCACGATTCCGGTGCTGATGCTCGACGTCTGGGAGCACGCGTACTACCTCGACTACCGCAACGTTCGTGCGGACTATGTAAAGGCGTTCTGGAACATCGTCAACTGGGCCAACGTCCAGGAACGCTTCACCATCGCACGAGAAAAGACCGCCGGACTGCTGCTCCTTTCCTGAGAGGAGTCGGCCCCAACGGGGGCCCGCATCCCGTCCGATTCACCCACCACAACGCGCCTCGGCGCACAAGAATAGGAGACATTCGTGTCTGTAAAGATTGGTATTAACGGATTTGGCCGCATTGGCCGTAATTATTTTCGCGCCGTCCTGGCCCAGGGCAGCGACATCGAGATCGTCGCCGTGAACGACCTCACCGTGGCGAAGACGCTGGCTCACCTTCTTAAATATGACTCCATCACCGGTCGCCTTCCCGCCACCGTCGAGGTCGATGGAGACACCATCCTCGTCAACGGCAAGCCGATTAAGGTTCTTGCCGAGCGCGACCCCGCCAACCTGCCCTGGGCAGCCCTGGGCGTCGACATCGTGATCGAATCCACCGGACGCTTCACCAAGGCCGAGGATGCGCGCAAGCACATCACCGCCGGTGCCAAGAAGGTCATCGTTTCCGCTCCGGCCTCCGGCGATGCGGCAACCATCGTCATGGGCGTCAATGAGGCGGACTACGACCCGGCCAAGTTCGACATCATCTCCAACGCGTCGTGCACCACGAACTGCCTCGCGCCCCTCGCGAAGGTGTTCAACGACAACTTCGGCATCAAGCACGGCCTGATGACCACGATCCACGCGTACACGGCCGACCAGAACCTGCAGGACGGCCCGCACTCTGACCTGCGTCGTGCCCGCGCGGCCGCTCTGAACATCATTCCGACCTCGACCGGTGCCGCCAAGGCCCTCGGCCTGGTTCTGCCTGAGCTCAAGGGCAAGCTTGACGGCTTCGCGCTGCGCGTTCCGGTTCCCACCGGCTCCATCACCGACCTCACCGTCGTTGCTGAGCGTCCCGTCACCGTCGAGGCCATCAAGGCCGCGTACAAGGCTGCCGCCGAGGGTCCCCTCAAGGGCATCCTCATGTACACGGAAGACGAGATCGTCTCCAGTGACATCGTCACCGACCCGCACTCCTCGATCTTCGACGCCGGCCTGCTTCGCGTCATCGGCGACCAGGTCAAACTGTCCGCATGGTACGACAACGAATGGGGCTTCTCCAACCGCATGGTTGACCTCACCGCGCTCGTCGCCAAGAGCCTCTAACGGAGTCCGCAGTGACGCTGCGTACTATTGATTCACTGGGGCAGCTCGGCGGAAAGCGCGTCATCGTCCGTTGTGACCTGAATGTGCCGTTGCAAGACGGTCAGATCACCGACGACGGGCGCGTCCGGGCATCCTTGCCCACCATCAAGGCCCTCATCGAGCAGGGCGCGCGAGTTGTGATCGTGTCGCACCTCGGTCGCCCGAAGGGCGCACCGGAAGCCAAGTACAGCCTGGCTCCCGTTGCCGACCGTCTCGGCGAGCTCCTGGGCGCGGACGTGGCATTCGCCACGGACACGGTCGGGGCGTCGGCTCAGGCTGCCGTTGCCGCCCTCACCGACGGTGACGTGGTTGTTCTCGAGAACCTCCGCTTCAACGCGGGGGAGACCGCCAAGGACGACGCCGAGCGCGGCGCCTTCGCCACGGAGCTTTCCGCTCTGGGCGATGTGCTCGTCTCGGATGGCTTTGGCGTCGTGCACCGCAAGCAGGCCAGTGTGTACGACCTCGCCGGGATCCTTCCCAGCGCGGCCGGCCTCCTGATCGCCGCTGAGCTCGAAGTCCTGAACCGCCTCACCGAGAAGCCCGAAGTGCCGTACGCGGTCGTTCTGGGCGGCTCGAAGGTGTCCGACAAGCTCGGCGTCATCGGGCACCTGCTGCCCCGCGTCAACTCGCTGCTCATCGGCGGCGGCATGGCGTACACGTTCCTCGCCGCTCAGGGCCACAAGGTGGGCGCAAGCCTGCTGGAGGCCGACCAGATCGAAACCGTTCGCGGTTACCTTCAGGAAGCGGAGCGCCTGGGCGTGCGGATCGTGCTGCCGACGGATATCGTCGTCGCCTCCAAGTTCGGGGCAGACGCCGAGGTGGCGGTCAGCCCGGCCGACGCGATCGAGAGCACCACGTTCGGTGCCTCCGGTCTCGGCCTGGACATCGGACCGGAGACCGCTGCGGCGTTCGCCGACATCATCCGGTCGTCGAAGACGGTCTTCTGGAACGGCCCGATGGGCGTGTTCGAGTTGGCGCCGTTCGCGGAGGGCACCCGTGCGGTGGCCGGCGCGCTGACCGAGGTCGACGGCCTGAGTGTCGTCGGTGGTGGAGATTCGGCCGCGGCCGTGCGCATCCTCGGTTTCACCGATGACCAGTTCGGTCACATTTCTACCGGCGGCGGCGCGAGCCTCGAGTTCCTCGAGGGTAAGCGCCTGCCAGGACTGGAGGTCCTCGGATGGCAGTAAACGAACACCCACGGCGCACTCCGCTGATTGCCGGAAACTGGAAGATGAACCTGGACCACCTCCAGGCCATCGCGTTCGTCCAGAAGCTCGCCTGGAATCTCAAGGATGCGAAGCACGATGTCGCAGCGGTCGAGGTCGCGGTGTTCCCACCGTTTACCGACCTCCGCTCCGTGCAGACGCTCGTCTCCGCTGACAAGCTCCCGATCGCCTTCGGCGGCCAGGACCTGTCGGCCCAGGATTCGGGTGCGTACACCGGTGAGATCTCCGGCGCGTTCCTCGCGCAGCTTGAGTGCAAGTATGTGTTGATCGGTCACTCCGAGCGCCGCACACTGCACGCCGAGACTGACGAAATCGTCGCGGCGAAGGTCACGGCAGCGCTCAAGCACAACCTGGTTCCGATCATCTGCGTCGGCGAGTCTGCCGCGGACCTGGAACTGCACGGCCCGAGCGCCGTACCGGTCGCCCAGTTGCGCGCGGCCCTGGCCGGCGTGACCAACGCGGCCGACTTCGTCGTCGCCTACGAGCCCGTCTGGGCGATCGGTTCCGGCAAGGCGGCAACGCCGGAGCAGGCCGAGCAGGTGGCGGCGCAACTGCGTCTCGTGCTCACGGAGACGCTGGGCCAGGATGTGGCCGACAAGACCCGCATCCTGTACGGCGGTTCCGTGAAGGGTTCTAATATCGCGGGCTTCATGCGCGAGCCGAACGTGGACGGCGCCCTGGTGGGCGGCGCCAGCCTGGATATCGACGAATTCTCGAGCATCGTCCGGTTCCAGCAGCACGTCGGTCTGTAACAAGACAACTGCACCACATCTGCTGTCTCAACTCGGCAGCAGGCCTCGAAGCAGCCCATCGTTCCCCAACAGGGGGTCGGTGGGCTGGTTCGTGAGTCAGGCTATGATTATCACTGATCTTGATGGGTTTTTTGGGCCCATCGCACTGTGAAAGGTTTCGCGTGGAGATTCTCCAGGTTGTGCTGCAGGTGTTGCTCGGAATTACGAGTCTCCTGTTGACCATGCTCATTTTGCTTCACAAGGGGCGTGGTGGCGGTCTGTCCGACATGTTCGGCGGAGGTGTCACTTCCAACCTCGGTGCGTCCGGTGTGGCGGAACGCAACCTCAACCGCATCACCGTCATCCTGGGGTTGCTCTGGATTACCTGCATCGTAATCCTGGGACTCATCACCAAGTTCGACACGGGGCTTTAGCCTCCCGTTTCACAGTTTCGACGAGCTCTAGCTCAACCGGTCAATCGGCTACAACGCCCTTTTCAAGCGGAGGAACATAATGGCATCTGGTGGCAGCGCAATCAGAGGATCCCGGGTCGGTGCCGGCCCCATGGGCGAGCAGGACCGCGGTTTTCACGCGGACCGCATCAAGGTGTCCTACTGGGACGCCCTCGGCAACGAGACCGTGCGTTACTTCGCGGCAAACCTCCCCGATGAAGAGATCCCGGTGACCATCGACTGCCCGTCGTCGGGGCTCCCGGCCGGGCGCGATAAAGAGAACCCGCCGTCGGTGGTCAAGCTTGAACCGTACAAGACGCACCTTGCCTACGTGAAGGAACGCCGGACCGAGGAAGAGGCAGAATCGCTCCTCGAAGAAGCGTTGCAGCAGTTGCGCGTGCGCCGGGGCAAGCTGTCCGCGACGAACTGACGTTTGGACACGCACGCCTGTCGTTCACTGAGAAAGGCCCCGACTCTGGTCGGGGCCTTTCTCGGTGTGTGGGTCTGCCCGAGCAGGTGACTGTTCTAGAACGTCGACGCGGTGAGGTTCTCGGGGACCTCCGCAGCGGCCTCCCGGTCGACGAAGAAGTTCGTGTACCGGCGGCCCTTGATGCCCGCCACGGGCACCTCGTCGCGGCTGGCGCCGGCTAGGGCGAGACCGAGCGCCGATGCCTTGTCCGGCCCGGCCAGCACCATCCACACGCACCGTGAGGAGTTCAGGGCCGGTCGGCTGAGGCTGAGCCGCTCCGCCGGGGGCTTGGGAGAGTTGCGCACGGCGAGCACGCTCTTGCTGTGTTCGCGGATGCCGGCCTGGTGCGGGAATAGGGAGGCGACGTGGCCGTCCGGCCCCACGCCGAGGAAGGTGATGTCGAAGCGCGGCAGGTCGGTTCCCTCGATCGAGGCGGACTCGAGCAACGCGGCGTAGCTCTCGACTGCGGTGTCGAGGTCGACTCCCTCGTCCGAGGCGGCGAAGGGGTGGATGTTCGCCTCCGGGATCTGGATGTGGTCAAGTAGGGCGGTGCGAGCCTGGCGCTCGTTGCGGTCGGGGTGCTCCTTGGGCACCCAGCGCTCGTCACTCCACCAGAACGTGACCAGGCCCCAGTCGATGGTGTCGCGGGCCGCGGAGGCGTTGACAGCTTCCAAGACCTCGATCGCGACGCTGCCGCCGGCCAGGACCACGTTGACTTCTCCCTGTTCGTGCAGGAGGTCCACGGTCGTTGTGATGAATCGGGCCGCCACCGAGGCGGCCAGGGCAGCGCGATCGGTGTGCACGAGTACGCGTCGTTCGTTGGTCACGGTCGTCCTTCGTTGTGTTCTGCGACCACATCGTCAAGGTGCGGTAGGCCGCGCGTGATGACCTCACCATACAGCTCATCGGGGTCGAGGCGGCGCAGCTCGTCGCTGAGGCAGTCCCGCAGGCTCCGGCGCTTGAGGGTGAGGTCCTGAACGGGCTGGCCGGGCTGGGTGAGTCTGGCGATGTCGGGCACGTCTCGTTCGAGCGAGATGAGCCCGGCGGAGCGCGTCAGGTGCACACTCCGGATGCCGTGGGACAGCGGCCCCGTAGTGAACTCGTAGTCCACCGAGACCTGCAGCTGCAGATCGAGCCAGGCGGCGAGCAGGGTCGTGGACGGCGAGTCCGCGGCACCGGTCACCTGCACGGCGGTCACAGGCAGGTAGGGCGGCTGGTCGAGGACCGCCGCCAGCTGGGCGCGCCAGAGGGTGAGGCGGGTCCAGGCGAAGTCCGTGTCGCCGGGACGGTATGAACTGCAGAGGTGATGAAGCGCGGCCTGCGGGTCGGGCTGCGCGGAAGCATCCGTGATGCGCCGGTGGGCGATGCGCCCGAGGGGCGAATCCGCTGGCACAGTGGGCGCCACACCGGGCCACCAGGCCACGACGGGGGCGTCGGGCAGGAGCAGGCCGGTGACCAGGCTTTCCGGGTCGCTGGCGGCCTCACCGTAGGCGCGCAGCACGATGACCTCGCTGGCGCCCGCGTCCCCGCCGACACGGATTTCCGCGTCGACGCGGGGGGCGAGTGGGGAGGCCGTGTCATCCTGGTCCATCGTTGACAGCACGATCACGCGCATGGGGTGTTCCCTGGACGCGTCGTTCGCGGCCTCGATGGCCTCCTCCTCGCGGCCCATGGTGGACGCGATGATGAGCGTAAGCACGCGGCCGAGGGCCACCGCGCCGCCTTCTTCGCGGATGCGCACCAGGGCCTTGGAGATCTTGGAGGTGGTCGTGTTGGGCAGATCGACGATCATGGGCGTCTCCAATGTCGGCCGTCGCGGGACAGCAGTTCGTCGGCCGAGACCGGACCCCAGGTTCCCGGCCGGTATTGCTCGGGCTGGCCCTGCTTCGCCCAGAACTCCTCGATCGGGTCGAGGATCTTCCACGACAGCTCGACCTCCTCGTGCCGGGGAAAGAGCGGCGGGTCGCCCAGGAGCACGTCGAGGATGAGCCGCTCATAGGCCTCGGGGCTGGCCTCGGTGAAGGCGTGGCCGTAGCCGAAGTCCATCGTCACGTCGCGCACCTGCATGCCGGCACCGGGCACCTTGGAGCCGAAACGGATGGTGACGCCTTCGTCGGGCTGCACCCGGATGACCAGGGCATTCTCGCCCAACGGTGCGGAGTTTCCCTTGCCGAAGAGGTGCTGGGGGGCTCGTTTGAACACCACGGCGATCTCGGTGACCCGGCGGCCCAGACGCTTGCCCGCACGCAGGTAGAAGGGCACCCCTGACCACCGGCGGTTCTCAATGGTCAGCCGCAGCGCGGCGTACGTTTCGGTGAGGGATTCGGGGTCCATCCCGTCCTCGTCCAGAAACCCCACGACCTTCTCGCCGCCCTGCCAACCGCCGGCATACTGGCCGCGGGCCGTGCCACGGGCGAGGTCGTCGGGAAGCCGGACGGAGGCGAGAACCTTCTCTTTCTCCGTGCGCAGGTCGGCAGCGTCGAAGGAGATTGGTTCCTCCATGGCGGTTAGCGCCAGAAGCTGCAGCAGGTGGTTCTGGATGACGTCCCGGGCTGCGCCGATGCCGTCGTAGTAGCCGGCCCGACCGCCCACGCCGATGTCCTCGGCCATGGTGATCTGCACGTGGTCGACGTAGTTGGTGTTCCAGATCGGTTCGTACAACTGGTTCGCGAAGCGGAGGGCCAGAATGTTCTGCACCGTCTCCTTGCCCAGGTAATGGTCGATGCGGAAGACCGAGTCGGGCGGGAAGACCGACTCGACCACGGCGTTGAGTTCGCGCGCGGTCTGCAGGTCACTGCCGAACGGCTTCTCGATCACGACCCGCCGCCACTGCCCGTCCGTCTGATCGGCCAGGCCGGAGCGGCGCAGCTGCTCCGTGACCTGCGGGAATGCCTTCGGCGGGATCGACAGGTAGAACGCATGGTTGCCCATCGTCCCGCGCTCCCGATCGAGTTGCGCAATGGTGTCCTTGAGCAGTTGGAACGACGCGGCGTCGTCGAACGACCCCGGCACGAAACGGATGCCCTCGGCGAGCTGAGTCCAGACGTCCTCGTTGAACTCGGTGCGCGCGTACTCCTTGACCGAGTCGTGCACGACTTTCATAAAGTCCTCGTTGGTCCAGTCGCGGCGTGCGAATCCGACGAGCGCGAAACCCGGCGGGAGCAGGCCGCGGTTGGCGAGGTCATAGACGGCCGGCATGAGTTTCTTCCGCGACAGGTCACCGGTGACGCCGAAGATCACCAAGCTGCTGGGCCCGGCGATGCGATTCAGACGGTAGTCGTGTGGTGAACGCAATGGATTGAACTCCGGGGTGATTTCCACCGGGGACATGCAGCTCCTTCGAGGTGTGGCGTTCGAGCACGTTGTTCGGCGCCGGCCCGCGGGCCGGCGCCGAACGGGTTAGCGCAGTGCGTCGAACAGGGTGGCGATGTTCATGGCCGGGTCGGTCAGCGTCAGCGTCAGTACGGGGCGACCATGGTCCGCCAGCACGCTGGCGTCACCGCTGGCTTGGGCCAGGATTAGTTCCCCGAACGTGAAGGGGCGCTCCGGGATGTCGAGGTCGACGTCCGGGGTGGTGAGGATCTGCAGGAACACTCCGGTGGCCGGTCCGCCCTTGTGCAGCTGGCCGGTGGAGTGCAGGAACCGCGGTCCCCAGCCGAACGTGACCGGGCGCTTGGCCAGTGCGGCCAGCAGATCACGGATTTCGGCGAGCTGGGGCAGTTCCAGCCGGTTGACGTAGGCCTGCACGGAGATGTAGCCGTCCGTGCCCAGCTCCTCGATCAGGGCATCGATAGCGGAGGGCAGGTCGCTGGCGGCGCCGATCACGTGCGCGGTGCCGCGGATCTCGATTCCGTCCGTGATGAACGCGGCGGGGACCGGTTCGGGACGGGCGTCGAGGAGACCGCGGGTCGCGTTTTTGGCGGCCTCGACATCCGGCTGGTCGAACGGGTTGATGCCCAGCAAGCGGCCGGCGACGGCGGTGGCATACTCCCAGACGAGGAACTGCGCGCCGAGGGTGCCGCTGATCCGGATCTCGTCGTGTCCGCCGTTGTCGGAGAACACGTCGAGGCCGGCGTCGGAGACCAGGCGAACAACCTGCAGGTCAGGCAGGTCCAGGGTCAGCTCGGGGGCGTCCAGGTCGAGCACGACAGGAAGGATGCCGATGCCCTGTTTGCCGGTGGATTCGGCGATCAGCTGTTCGGCCCAGTCGGCGAAACCGACGATGTGGGTGCCATCCTCGACGATTGCGAGCTTGTCGCGGCGCGGGGTGGTCGCGGCGATGGCCGCACCCAGGATGAGCCCCGGGTTCTCGGCGGTATCCACGGCAAGGGAAAGCGAAACGGCCTCGGCCTCGTCGAGCAGCTCGGCGATGTCCACGCCGGCAAGGCCGGACGGAACGAGTCCGAACGCAGTCAACACCGAGAAACGTCCACCGACTGTGGGATCCGCGTTGAAGACGCGGTAGCCCACGGAACGGGCATCCGCGTCGAGGGGGGAGCCAGGGTCGGTCACGATGATGATGCGCTCGACCGGGTCGATGCCGGCCGCGCGGAAGGCGCGCTCGAAGACACGGCGCTGGCTGTCGGTCTCGACCGTGGAGCCGGACTTCGACGACACCACGAGCGCGGTGGCGGAGAGGTTCTCGCCGAGGGCCGCGAGGACCTGACCGGGGTCGGTGGAGTCGAGCACGGTGAGGTTCACGCCCGCGGTGCGGGTGATGACCTCGGGCGCCAGCGACGAGCCACCCATGCCGGTGAGGGCGATACGGGTGACTCCGCCGGCCCGCAGGGAGTCGCGCAGGGCAAGGATCTCCGCGACCAGCGGACGGGAATCCGTAACGGACTCGGTCCAGCCGAGTCGCTTCGCGGCTTCGGCTTCGGCTTCGGGGCCCCAGAGGGCCGGGTCAAGGGCGGTGATCCCGGATGCGACGAGGTCGGCCACCAGGGTCGGGACGGTGGTGCGAACGGCCTCGGCCGCCGCGCCGCTCACGGAGATGTGCAAGCTCACAGTGCGGCCCCGGTCTTGGTCGTCGTGGCGGTCTCGAGGGCAGCGGTCACGGTCTCGAGGAGTTCATTCCACGAGACGATGAACTTGGCCACGCCTTCGGCCTCTAGAACCTGGGTGACGTCGTTGTACGAGACACCCTCGTTCGCGAGTGCGTCGAGAACCAGGTTGGCTTCGTCGTACGCGCCGGTGATGGAGTTCGCGGGGATGACGCCGTGGTCGAGTGTGGCCTCGAGGGTCTTCTCCGGCATGGTGTTGACGACCTCGGGCGCGACCAGGTTGGTCACATACAGGGTGTCGGGGAGGCTGGGGTCCTTGACGCCGGTGGAGGCCCAGAGGGGGCGTTGCTTGTTGGCTCCGGCGCTGATCAGGCCGAGGGCGCGCTCGGTGGAGAAGGCTTCCTCGTAGACCTGATAGGCGAGCTGGGCGTTCGCGACGCCGGCCTTGCTCTTGAGCGCAAGCGCGGCTGTCGTCCCGATGACCTCGAGGCGGGCGTTGATCTCGGTGTCGACCCGCGAGACGAAGAACGACGCAACGGAGTGGATCACGCTGAGGTCGAGGCCGGCCGCCTTGGCCTTCTCCAGGCCGGAAAGGTACGCGTTGATGACCTGGCGGTGACGTTCGAGGCTGAAGATCAGGGTGACGTTGACGCTGATGCCGAGGGCGATCGTCGCGGTGATCGCCTCGAGACCTTCCACCGTTGCGGGGATCTTAATCATGGCGTTGGGTCGATTGACCTTCGCCCACAGTTCCTGGGCCTGCGTGACCGTGCCGGCCGCGTCGTGGGCCAGCCCGGGCTCGACCTCGATCGACACGCGCCCGTCGACGCCGCGGGTGCGATCGTAAACCGGGCGGAAGATATCGCTGGCCGCGGTCACATCGTCGGTGGTGATCTCGAACACGGCGTCGTGCACGCTGGTGCCGGCGGCGGCAAGAGCGGCCACCTGCTCCGCGTACGCCTCGCCCTTGCTGAGGGCGCCGGCGAAGATCGTCGGGTTGGTGGTCACGCCGACGATGTTCTTCGTGTCGATCAGGTTCGCCAGGCCGCCGGAAGCGATGCGTTCCCGGGACAGGTCGTCCAGCCAAATGCTGACGCCGGCCAATGACAGCTCGGTTAGGGGAGTGTTCTCAGTCATATTTCGTATCTCCTTGGAATGCAGGGTATTCAGGTGTGTGGTGTCGCGGCGCAGCGGGTTCAGTGCGCGGCGAGAGTTTCCTTGGCGGCGGCGACGACGGCATCCGTCGTGATGCCGAATTCACGGAACAGGGTCTTGTAATCGGCCGACGCACCGAAGTGCTCGATCGAGACGCTGCGGCCACGGTCGCCGACGTACTTGTCCCAGGTCAACGCGATTCCCGCCTCGACGGATACCCGGGCGGTGATCGATGCGGGCAGGACAGCCTCGCGGTACTCGGCGCTCTGCTCCCGGAACCATTCGAGGCTGGGGGCCGACACGACGCGCGCGCTGATGCCTTCGGCCCGGAGCTGCTCGCGGGCCGCCAGGGCCAGCTGCACCTCGGAGCCGGTGCCGATCAGGATCACATCAGGGGTGCCGCCCGCAGCCTCAGCGAGCACGTAGGCGCCCCGGGCCACGTTTCGGGCGGATGCGAGCACGTCGCCGGTGGCGTCGCCCTCGCCGCGCTCGAACACGGGAATGTTCTGGCGGGTCAGCACGATGCCGGCCGGTCCCTGGCGGCGCTCGAGGATCGTCTTCCACGCCCAGGACACCTCGTTGGCGTCGCCGGGGCGCACCACGTCGAGTCCGGGGATGGCGCGCAGGGTCGCGAGCTGCTCGATCGGCTGGTGGGTGGGGCCGTCCTCGCCGAGGGCGACGGAGTCGTGGGTCCAGACGAAGATCGAGGGGGCCTGCATCAGCGCGGCCAGGCGGATGGCCGGTCGCATGTAGTCGCTGAAGATCAGGAAGGTGCCGCCGAAGGGGCGGGTGTTCCCATGCAGCACGATGCCGTTCAGGATGGCGGCCATGGCGTGTTCGCGGATGCCGAAGTGCAGCACGCGGCCGTAGGGGTTGCCGGTCCATTCGCCGGTGGAGTGCTCGCTCGGAATGAAGGAGGCAGCACCGCCGATGGTGGTGTTGTTCGATTCTGCGAGGTCGGCGGAGCCACCCCACAGCTCGGGGATGACCGTGCCGAGCGCGGTGAGGACCTTGCCGGACGCGGCACGGGTCGATACCTCCGTGCCGGCGGGGAAGACGGGCAGGGCCGCCTCGACGCCGTCGGGTAGGTCGCCGGAGAGCACCCGATCGAGCAGGATCTTGCGCTCAGGGTTGGCGGTCGCCCAGGCCTCGAACTCGACGTTCCAGGCGGAGTGGGCGGCGGCCCCGCGGTCCACGGCCTGTCGGGTGTGCGCGATGACCTCGTCGGCGACCTCGAAGGCCTGCGCGGGGTCGAAACCGAGGACCGTTTTGACGGCGGTCAGCTCCTCGGCGCCGAGCGCCGAACCGTGGATCTTGCCCGTGTTCTGCTTCTTCGGGCTGGGCCAGCCGATGATGGTCTTCAGGATGATCAGCGACGGCTTGTCGGTGACTGCCTGGGCCGCCTCGATCGCGTCGTGGAGTGCGGCGACGTCCTCGACGTAGGCGCCGGTCTGCTTCCAGTCGACTGTCTGCACGTGCCAGTCGTAGGCCGAATAGCGGGCCGCGACATCCTCGGTGAAGGCGATGTTGGTGTCGTCCTCGATGGAGATCTGGTTGCTGTCGTAGATCGCGATCAGGTTGCCGAGCTGCTGGTGGCCGGCGAGGGAGGAGGCCTCGCTCGTGATGCCTTCCTGCAGGTCGCCGTCGCCGGCGATCACGTACACGAAGTGATCGAACGGGCTCGTGCCGACCGACGCCTCCGGGTCGAACAGTCCGCGCTCGAAGCGGGAGGCGTAGGCGAAGCCGACGGCGGAGGCCAGACCCTGGCCCAGAGGACCGGTCGTGATCTCGACCCCGTCGGTGTGGCCGTACTCCGGGTGCCCGGGCGTCTTGGAACCCCAGGTGCGCAGAGCCTTCAGATCTTCGAGCTCGAGTCCGTAGCCACCGAGGTACAACTGCACGTACTGGGTGAGCGAGCTGTGGCCGACCGAGAGAATGAAACGGTCCCGACCGATCCACTCGTTGTCGGACGGGTCACGCCGCATCACCTTCTGGAACAGGAGGTAGGCCGCGGGAGCGAGGCTCATGGCGGTACCGGGATGCCCGTTCCCGACCTTCTCCACGGCATCGGCCGCGAGGAGGCGTGCGGTGTCGACCGCCTTGCTGTCAATTGAATCCCACTGCAGTGCTGCCACTTGGTATTGACCCTTCTGAAGACAAGGGAGAAGGTTGCTGAGAACCCGCACCCGCTATTGTGCGCGCCCGAGGACATCAGCGTCATCACGGTGTCGCAGCAGATGCCCGGTTCCGGTGGATCAGCATGCATGCACCGAGATTGGCGAGCACCCCCAGTATAGGCAACGCCGGTTCGGACCCGTGATGTGTCGTCTCGTGACGCACCCCCGGCGGCCCGTCGACGGTTTCGGTTCCGACAGTTCGCCTAGAATCACAGTCACTGTCACCAGCGTTGGAGGAGCCTTGCCCGGAGCAGCCGAAACCCACACCCTGAGCACCCCACGCACGCTCCGGCGCACGGCAAGGGCCTACCTCTCGCTGACCAAGCCGCGGGTCGTGGAACTGCTCCTGGTGGTCACCGCTCCCACGATGATCCTGGCCGAACAGGGCATCCCGAGCCTGTGGCTGGTCGTGGCAACCCTGATCGGCGGTTCGCTTAGCGCCGGCTCTGCCGGGGCGTTCAACTGCTACATCGACCGGGACATCGACCGGCTGATGAAGCGTACCCAGAATCGCCCGCTCGTCACGGGGGAACTCACCGACCGGCAGGCCCTGGTGTTCGCCTGGCTGGTCGGTCTGGCATCGATTCTCTGGCTGCTGGCCTTCACGAACTGGCTCGCCGCGGCCCTGTCGCTGGGCGCCATCCTGCTCTATGTCGTCTTCTACACGATGGTTCTGAAACGCCGCACGGCCCAGAACATCGTCTGGGGCGGCATCGCGGGCTGCATGCCCGTGCTCATCGGCTGGGCCGCCGTGACCGGCGACCTATCATGGCCGCCCTTCGTCCTGTTCCTGATCATCTTCCTGTGGACGCCGCCGCACTACTGGCCGCTTTCCATGAAATACCGTGACGACTATCAGGCCGCCGGGGTGCCGATGCTCGCCGTCGTGCGCGGCCGCAGCCAGGTGGGCCTTCAGGTCATCCTGTACGCTTGGGCGACCGTCGCCTGCTCGCTCCTGCTCGTACCGATCGCGGACATGGGTCTGCTGTACCTCTTCGTAGCCCTGGTGACCGGCGCCTGGTTCATCTACGAGACGCACCGGCTGTACGGCCTGGCGATCCGTCACGTGGAGGTGTCGCCGATGCGCGTCTTCCACGGTTCGATCGCCTATCTCACCCTGTTGTTCCTGGCCGTCGGAGTTGATCCGCTGCTCCCGTTCTAGCCCGCAGCTCCCGTTCGACACCGGGCACGGCGTTCGGGCTGTGATGACCACAACTAAACGACGAGGACTTACGTCGCTACCGGCGACCGACCAGGTCGGGGGTGGTCGCTCTGGGGGACACCCGCACGTCCACCGGTGTGCTGAGGTTCAGGACGAGCGCGGTCAGGATGGCCACGAGCACGCAGGAGAGCACCATGTGGATGCCGACCAACCCGGCAGGGAGCCCCGTGTTGGACTGGATCAGGCCGACGCCGACCTGCATGGCCTCGACGAGCAGAAGGAGAAGGGCCCAGCCCTGCGTCGGCAGAGCGCGCGAGAAGGCCACGACCAGGAGAACCACGGTGAGGGCAACGGTGACGTAGGCCGGCCAGCTGTGCACGTGCTGCAGGATTTCGGGGTCAAGGCCCGTGCGGGGAGCATCCGCGTCCCCGGCGTGCGGGCCCGAGCCGGTGGTGAGGATGCCGACGAGGATCGTGACGAACACGACCGCGCTCGTGACATACGCCAGCGTCCGATACCAGACCGGAACCGCGAGGGTGCGCGGCACCCGGCCGGTGTAGACCCGGTGCACGAAGACGGTGCACAGCACGACCAGGATCACGGAGATCACGAAGTGGATGCCGACCACATAGGGGTTCAGCTGGGCAAGAACGCTGATGCCGCCGATAACGGCCTGCGCGGGGATGCCCAACCCCGCGAGCAGGGCGACCCAGAACAGGTCGGGGCGCTCCTTTCGGAGGCGCACCACGGCGAGGAAGGCCGCGATCGCGACCAGGCCGAGGGCAACTCCGAGCAGGCGATTGCCGAATTCGATGTAGCCGTGGATGCCCATCTCGGGCGTGTTGACCACTGAGTCCGCGGTGCACTTGGGCCAGGTGGGGCAACCGAGGCCCGAGCTGGTCAGGCGCACCAGTCCACCCGTCCCGACCAGCAGAATCTGGGCGGCGAGGTAGATCCACGCGATCACACGCACACGCCTGTCAATCCTGGTCGGCAACCACGCCGTAATTCGATTCACCGGTTCTGCTCCCTCTTCGATGACCACATGTGAAAACGCCGGATCGCACTGCTGAACCCGTCGCCAGCCTGTAGAATTAGGTGTTTCATGGGCGGGAGCGTTGCGGTTACCACAACCGCGGCGCTTCATCCCGTCGTCCTTAAACATCTTAGGTACGCAACGTAGCCGCCCACACAACCGATCCCTGACCGGGTCTCCGCTGGAGGCCATTCTGGGAACGACCGGACTAATATCCGGGTTGCCGGGGTGGCAGAAGAGGTAAATATGTCTGACGTCCTTCTTGACCGCCCCGAACTTGCG
>NZ_PJJV01000032.1:0-10712 GCF_002929655.1 Cryobacterium sp. M23 | reverse complement strand
CCGGTACGGCATAGTAGAAACACACATAGTGGCCCTGTTTTCAAACGGCACTACTGGCCCTGTTTTGGGTCGGCGTTAACAACCCGCGATTCTCACAACTATGTCTCGCAACTGTCTGAGCGGATCGACGTACTCATCGTTAGTTGCGAGACACCGAGAATCAGATGGCTAATGCTGCCCGGGGACGCGTCAGGACGGCGCACCCTGGTCTCAGAAGCTTCCCTACGGTCGGCCAGCCAGGATCGTGGCTACCTCGCTGTTGGCTTTGAAGTGAGCAAGCGCGTCAGCAGAGAGCAACCGGATGATGTAGACAATTCGGCGCCGTTCGCTTTCAGAACCGTTGAGGATGTTCTCGTGGTGAGCCACTCTGTTTCGGAAATCTCGCAGCGCGGCCAATGCGTCATTGAGCGGGTTTCTGTCGGTACCTGGTGGGAAGGCTTTGTGGAGATGAGGAACCCAGATGGTTTTCTCGTGAGCGTCCACGAAGAGGTAGGTCCAGAAGCCGAACATGAGTTCGGCGACGACCTTGCCGGGTATTGGCGGCGTGTGTGGTGACGTCGCTGCGTTGATCCGCGCCCGCTCGACGTTGCCTCGGGCGATCTTGTTGACGTCGCGCGAGCGGCCGGTGGCCCGGTCCTTTCTCATCACGACGGGAAACAATGTCAGCAGTGTGGCCGGATCCGTCCAGTGCGCGTCACCAGGGAGAGTTGCTGCTGCAAGCTGGCGATCGCACGCATTGCGCAGACCGACTTCCAGATGGCTCAAATCGTGCAAGAAAGCCGCGCTCAGCTTTGCGTTCCACTCATAGAGCTCAAGCGCTCGTGAGCGAGATCGGCCGGCGGCCGCGAGGTAGGTGGAGAACCGGCCAGGGCTGAGCCATTCCTCTATCCAGGGCCCCTCGCTCGATGTCGTTGCCATAGGGCGCCCTCCAAGCTAAGATTGAAACGCAAGCCCTTGATGACCGCTGTCTCATGTTACTTGGGCCACGAATTGGGAACTCCGGTACTTCGCCTTGGCGGACCCGGAGTTTTTCATTTGTCCTGCACTTTGCCAGCCGCACCAGCCCTTCAGCGACGCCCTGCGCAGCGTTTGGCCCTGGCGCCTGCTCCGCGCCAGGAAACGAGGTGCCGCGAACTCGTCCCACTCCCCCAGTTGCAGGCATGGCGCCTGCCTCAGCGGAGAATCCTTCAGACCTCGGCGCGGAGATAGGCGTAAACGGTTTCGCGGCTGATCCCAAAGTGTCGAGCGAGAGCAGCTTTCGGCACGCCGGAGGCGGCCTTCTCACGCAGCTCCGCAGCGCGGGCCGCGTCCAATGATGGGGTGCGGCCGCGGTAGACGCCACGCTTCTTAGCCAGGGCAATACCCTCGCGCTGACGTTCACGGATCAGGGACCGCTCGAACTCAGCAAAGGCTCCCATGACGTTAAGGAGCAAGTTCGCCATCGCGTTGTCGTCACCGGTGAAGAAGAGTTGCTCTTTCACGAACTCGACTCGGACCTTCTTCGCGGTAAGCCGGCGCACGATCGAGCGGAGGTCGTCGAGGTTACGGGCAAGGCGATCCATGGAGTGCACGAGCACGGTGTCGCCCTCTCTGACGAACTTGATCATCTCTTCCAGCTCAGGCCGGTTCAGGTCCTTCCCCGACGCCTTGTCCTCGAAGACCCGGTCGACGTCGACGCCATCAAGCTGGCGGACGGTGTTCTGATCGAGGGTGCTGACTCGCACATATCCAACTCGTTGACCCGCCACGGGGCTCTCCTGCCTGTTCTGTCAGGTTGAACTCTATGAACCCGCATCGAGTGCTGTCAACCAATCCGAATTCAACCCTATTCTGACGGCATGAAATGCCAGCGGCTGACGCCTAGTTGGGGTGTACCCCAAATAGGCAGATCGATCAGAAGACCTCGTGAAGCGCGTCGAGGAAGAGCCGAGCTGCGACGGTCCAAGACGCCGGTAACGCCTTCTGGTTCGAAAATCCCGCTACCTGGAACGTCAAGGGCGACGTTGGTCCTATGAGGTGAAACAGATCCGATTTCTCCACAGCGACCAGAGACATAACTGCAGTCGCCAAACACGCCTCCTTTGCTGAGGAGCACGAGACCCGTCTCACCGCATCAGACGCAGCGCATGCAGTCGTTTTCTCGCCGGGCGCCGATGGCCCCCAGGTCACGTCCCGCTGGGTGGTGTAATTCCTCGTCACCGTGCGGGTCAGTTGGTTTAGTTTAGGCGGCAGCGAGTTCTGGGAGAATCACCGCCTCGTCGATGACTTCGATGGGGTTGTTCATTGTGGCCAGCTCGAGCATGGAGGCTTCGGAGAAGTAGCGGCGTTCGCCAGCTTCCCATTCATCGTGCTGCTCGATCAACACCGACCCGGTCAGGCGCAACAGGGCGGCCGCGTTGGGGAAGACGCCGACGACGTCGGTGCGGCGTTTGATCTCCTTGTTGACCCGTTCCAACGGATTCGTGGACCAGATCTGTCGCCAGTGGCGCCGCGGAAAAGCAGTGAACGCGAGCATGTCGGGTTGCGCGTCGGTGAGCATCGCCGCAACTTTGGGGTGCGAGCGGCCGAGCATGGTGGTGACCTCGCGGAACTGCTTCTCGATGTGTTCGCGGTCGGGCTGGGCGAAGATGGTGCGGATGATCGAGGCGACCATCTCCTGCGATCCCTTCGGGACCACGGCGAGGACGTTGCGCATGAAGTGGACCCGGCAGCGTTGCCAGCCGGCGCCTTGAAAGACGGTCCCGATGGCTTTCTTCAGCCCGGTGTGGGCGTCAGACATGACCAGCTTGACCCCATCCAGGCCTCGGGTCTTCAACGACCGCAGGAAGCTGGTCCAGAAGCCTTCGTTTTCACTGTCGCCAACGTCGAACCCAAGAACTTCCCGGCGCCCGTCGGCGGCCACGCCGACCGCGACGACGACTGCTTGGGAGACGATCCAGTGCCCGACGCGGGCCTTGCAGTAGGTGGCGTCGAGGAACACGTAGGGGAAGTCTTGTGCGGCGAGGGTCCGATCCCGAAACTCCGCCACTTCCGCATCGAGGCCGGCGCAGATCCGGGACACTTCGGACTTGGAGATCCCGGTGTCAGCGCCGAGGGCCTTGACCAGGTCGTCGACTTTGCGGGTCGAGACGCCGTGGACGTAGGCCTCCATCACGACCGCGAACAGGGCCTGGTCCACCCGGCGGCGGCGCTCCAGCAGCGCGGGGAAGAACGACCCGACGCGCAGCTTCGGGATCTTCAAATCAAGATCCCCGGCCGTGGTCGACAACGTCCGCGGCCGGGTGTCGTTGCGGTGGGTGGTGCGGTCGCCGGAGCGTTCGAACGGGGCGGCGCCGATGAACGCGGTCGCCTCCGCATCGATCAGTTCTTGGTAGAGAGTTTCGGTCGCGACGCGGGTTCGGTCGGTGACATCGGTGAGTTTGAGTTCTCCCAGCAGGTCAAGCAGGGCAGACTGGTCTAGAGCCATCGTGTGGTGTCCTTTGTGAGTTCTTTGATCGGTGCTCACTGACCATCCCACGGTGGCTCTTCACGTTGACGAAGCAACACTCAGAAGCCGGAAACCACACCACTCACAGGGACGTAACCGTGCAATGAGATGGAGACCGTACTGATTGAGCTTTGTCGATTGTTAGACGGCAGGGATCTACGTGCCGCGAGTCAGTCCGAAGACGAGTGGATCAAGAGTCGGAGGGAAATCAAGGCCGCGCATGCGAAACCGACCGCTGGAGGGCTCCTGAAGCTACTCATTGATTCCCTCTTCAAAGAGTTCCGGCTCCAATCGGCTAACGTGCCAAAAGCCGATTCTGAATCAAAAAGGGCCACTCCGCCGGACAGAATCAGATTTCTAATGGAACAGAGTAGCTGCAAGGGGGATCCTCGATTGCGCCACCTTTCCGCCATCGAAGAGGCTGTCGCCGCGCGGAATCGAGTCGTCCACGACCACTTGGAAACAGGCGCCATTTGGTACGAGTACGCCACGGGAAAGGGTGAATGGGTTCACGTCATAACCCTCCTCGGCGATAGGGAAGTGGATGAAGCCGTGCTTGCGGAAGACTTATACAAACAACATCGGGCGACAATTGCGAGTGTTGAGTACTTGTCAGTCGCGGCCGGCTGGAAAGAGCAAATACGAGCTGAATTTGAGGAAGAACGTGAGGAAGGCCAGCCATAACCCAACTAGTGAGTTGGATGCTCTAAGCGAGTTCATCAACCGTGCCCCAATATCGAAGAGGCGTTGCCGGTGCTCGCATAGCCAAGATGGCAGAATCGCATCCCCCGCACGGCAGGTCAAGCAGCTACTCCGTGCGAGGCTCAGTGCTTCCCTGCACCGCGCACGAGGGCAGCGAGGACTGCTTTGGGGATCGTATATGTTAGCTTTTCTGCGCCGGCTCTGCGGGGACGGTTCTTCTCAAACTATTTTCCGGCCCGGGCGCGCTGCCGGCTGATCACGGCCGCAGCCCGGTGCAGAACGGCCTCCGTTCCGGCGTAGATGTCGGCCGCTCGCGGCCAGTGGCTGATCACGTCGGTGAAGCCGAGTTCGCCGGCCCGACCTACGGCATCCTCGAACGCTCCGATGCTCTGCAGGGAGTAGCAGCCGCCGCTGTCGAGGGACAGGTAACGGTCGATGGTGGCCGGGTCCCTGCCCGCGACGACTGCCGTGTCCTCCAGCCGGTGCATCAGGCCGGCTACCGCCGCCCACCAGTCCTCGCCCACGACGCCGTCCGCTCCCGTCGTCACCCAGCCGGAACCGAACGTCGTGACGAGGCGCAGCCCTTTGGGCCCGTTCGCGGCGATGACGAACGGAACCCGCGGCTCCTGGGCCGGCACACCGACCATTCGCGCGCCGACCGCCCTCGCCCACTCCCCCTCGAAGCTGATGCCGCCGCTGCCCGGTTCCTCGTGGCGCAGCAGCCGGTCGAGGGCCGTGACGAACGCGGCGAAGCGCTCGGACCGCTGCTTCGGGGTGTACTCGGGCTGCCCGAGCACGGTGGCGTCGAACCCGGTTCCGCCTGAGCCCACCCCGAGCAGGAATCGCCCGCCGGCAATGTCGTCGAGGGTGGCGATCTCCTTGGCGAAGGTTACCGGATGCCGGAAGTTCGGTGATGAGACGTAGGTACCCAGCCGGATCCGCGAGGTGACGACCGCCGCGGCAGTCAGCGTCGGGACGGTCGCATGCCAGGGCTGGTCGGCCAACGACCGCCAGGACAGGTGGTCGTAGGTCCAGGCGTGGTCGAAGCCGAGCTGCTCAGCCCCCTGCCAGCGACGGCGGGCCTCCGGCCACGAATCCTGCGGGAGAATGACGATTCCGAAGCGCATGCTGAGAGTCTACGGAAGGCCTCTCACCGGCACCTTCTCGCCCGGCGCACACGGTGCTATTAATGGTGCTCGACCGGCGTTCCTTATTTCTCAGGCAGCGGGTCGGCCGCTGATGACACCAGACCCCCGTGGCGGCACCCGGCCCACGTTCCGGATGCCGCCGCGGGCCTTCGCTCGGGTCTCAGGGTTGCGGCACACGGGCTAATCAGGAATTTGTGTGGTGCGCGTCACCGCCGAGTGCCACACTCGACCCATGACAGGCTCATCGCACGGCTTCTCCCGGTGCACTATCGTGCCGCCGTATCTGCTGGTGCGGCTGGCGCGGGTCGACGATCCCCGGCTCGCGGCCGCGGCCGAGGCAGCCAGACGGTCTCTGATGCGGGACGTGCCGATCCGGGAACTGCGCGCGGCGGCGCATCCGACGCCGTCGTCGTCGGTCCACTCCGGTGTGCGCGGCGGAGCGGCCGCTCGGATGCGCGGGCACGTGGACCGGGCCGTGTCGGATGCCGGCGGCCTGGAACGACTGCCGGGCCGGCTGGTCCGCCGCGAGGGCCAGCCCGCCGGGGCCGATCTCGCGGTCAATGAGGCCTGGGCGGGGCTCGGAGACACGCATTCCCTGTTCTGGAACGTGTTCGAGCGCGACTCGATCGATGACCGCGGTGTGTCGCTGGAGGCGACCGTGCACTACGGCCGCAACTACGACAACGCGTTCTGGGACGGCGAGCGCATGGTGTTCGGCGATGGCGACGGCCTGGTCTTCAACCGTTTCACCGCGTCGCTGACGGTGATCGGGCATGAGCTCACGCACGGGGTGACCCAATTCACGGCCAACCTCGCCTACGAGGGGCAATCAGGTGCGATAAACGAGTCCCTGTCGGACGTGTTCGGCTCGCTGGTGGAGCAGCGCTCCCTGGGCCAGTCAGCCGCCGAGGCCGGCTGGCTGATCGGCGAAGGTCTCTTCACCGACCAGGTGCAGGGGGTCGCACTGCGCTCGCTGAAGGCTCCCGGCACCGCCTACAACGACGATGCTCTCGGCAAGGACCCCCAGCCCGCGGACATGACCGGCTACATCGAAACCGAAGACGACAACGGCGGGGTGCACCTGAACTCGGGCATTCCGAACCGGGCGTTCTACCTCGTGGCCACAGCTCTCGGCGGAAACGCCTGGGAGACGGCCGGCCAGATCTGGTTCGACACCCTCACCTCCGGCACGCTGGGCCGCACCGTGGACTTCGCCGGGTTCGCGCGGGCGACCTCGCGGGCAGCGGTCACGCGCCACGGCGCCGGGTCCCGAGAACACGAGGCCGTGATCGCCGGCTGGACCGCCGTCGGCCTCGGCGGCGGGCTCGGCACCGGATCCCGGCCCCGGTCCGGCACTGGGTCAGGAACCGGAGTCGGTCGCGCGCCCGTCGATCCTGCCCCCCGGCCGGAGTAATATCGGCCCATGAAGGTCGTCGTTTCGCGCAGCGGTGGCTTCGCCGGCATCCGCACCACCTGGGAGGTCCAGGTGGAGGAACAACCCGACCGGTCCGCCTGGGCGGAACTTCTCCGTGGGCTGCCCTGGGACGAGGTGTCCGCGGCGGCTCCGCAGCCGGACCGCTACGTCTACCGCATCCGTTGCGCGCCCCACGAGGTCGTGCTCGGCGAGCAGCAGGTCTCTGGGCCGTGGAAAGATCTTATTGACCGGGTCAGAGGCGTGAACGAAGGGCACTGACCCGGTCCTCGTCGTTGGCACCTGCGAATGCCCTGTTAGGGTGGTCCTAATAAGGGGGCCCCCATCGCAAATCTGCTGGCTGTTAAAACTTCACGTTCTTTCCTCAGTGCTTCTGCACTGAACCGTTCGATTGTTCTGGCCCTCGGCCTTTTCCTCGCGGCCTTCGTCCTGACCGCTTCGCCGGCGGTTTCCGCTTCGGCTGCTCCGGTCGACGGCACCGTCGAACAGTGTAACGATGTCGCCGGAGTCGGCGGCGGCACCGGCGCCGTCGAATGCAGCGTCACGGTCGACAATTATCTCAATCTGGCCACCGGCGCGACCAGTTCGACCACCAGCACCGTCGTCAGCATCCACGCGGCGAATACCGAGGTGCAGCCCCCCGCAGCGACGGTCGTGAACTCTTCGAAGCTGATCCACACGATCACCCAGTGCAACGGCTCGATCAACGTCGGCGGCGGTAACACCATCTGCACGGTGACCGTGAACAACCACATCACCGGTGCGACCACGGCATCCCCGGCCACGGTCAACCAGTGCGTCGGCTCCGGAGCCAGCACGGAACTCGACTGCGTGCCCCTTGAGAACACCACCGACGCGACCGTCACCCAGTGCAACAACGCCGGGAACGGCGGCGGCGCCGATGTGCTCTGCCGGGTGAATCCCTCGGCGACGGTGACGACCGACGTGCCCATCACTGTCAACCAGTGCAACTACTCCAGCAACGGCGGTGGCTCGACCGTGGAGTGCGCGACCGAGCTCAACACGATCGTGCCTGCAGCCGAGGTCACGCCGACGCAGACACCGACACCGACCGAGACACCGACACCGACCGAAACGGCCCTCCCGGCCGCCGCCGACACGATCACGGCCGCTCCCGAGCTGGCCGCGACCGGCGTCGACTCGGCACCCCTGCTGATCTCCGCGGCTGCAGGCGCCCTGCTCCTCGGACTCGGCGCGCTCCTCGCGCTTCGACGCACCGTCGTACGCCTCCGTCGGGACTGATCCGACTCGCTGCCAGGCCGAAACGCGCCCACCGCCCCTCGGCGAACGGTGGGCGCGTTTTTCGTTGCCGGCACCGGCTCGCGTCGGGCCGGACCGCGTGGGACTATGAGTCATGGAAACCAACGACCTGTACCCGGTTCAGAACCTCAGCGAGGACGACTGCTGGGATCTCCTGATCTCGTCCAGTTTCGGAAGACTCGCGATGAGCATTTCCGGTGAGCCGGACATCTACCCGGTGAACTTCGTCTCCGCAGACCGGCAGCTCGTTTTCCGCACGGCCGAAGGTACGAAGCTCCTCGAGCTCACGGTGAACAACCGGGTCGCCTTCGAGATCGACGGCATCGGCCGCAGCGAGGCGTGGAGCGTCGTGGTGCGAGGCGAGGCCCGAGTTCTCGACAAGCAGGCCGAGATCGAGGCCGCGGATCAACTGCCGCTGCGCCCGCTCATCCCGACCCTGAAGTACATCTACGTCGAGATAACGCCGACCAGGATCACAGGCCGCCGGTTCCAGCTCGGCCCGGAACCCGACCGGTACTAGAAGCGTGACTCGCGCACCGGACTCCAGCGTCGTTCTGATCACGGGGACTTCCTCCGGTATCGGACTCCACGCCGCCATCGCCGCGGCTCGCGCCGGCCACACGGTGGTAGCCACCATGCGTAACCTCGAGGGCGCCCGCGCTCTGCGGGACGCGGCCGCCGACGCGGAGTGAGCCTCGACATCCGTCGCCTGGACGTGACTGAACCGCAGGCGGCCACGGATGCCGTGGCCGGGACCATCGACCGGCACGGCCGGCTCGACGCGCTCATCAACAACGCCGGGTCGGGGAGGCTCGGCACCATCGAGAACGAAACGGTCGATGACGTTCGCGCCGTGATGGAGGTGAACTTCTTCGGGGTGGTTGCCCTCACACGGGCCGCGCTCCCCCTTCTCCGGGGCAGCACGGACGCGCTGATCACCGTCTCGAGCGTGGGTGGAGCCATCGGCCAGCCCTTCAACGAGGCGTATTGTGCGGCGAAGTTCGCGGTGGAGGGATTCATGGAGAGCCTGGCCCCGGTGGCCGCCACGGCCGGTGTGTCGGTGACGGTAGTCGAACCCGGCGCCGTGACATCCTCGTTCGTCGCCAACGTCGGCCGGGACCTCAACCAATCCGGCCTGGCCAACGACCCGTACGCCGCGGCACTGGAGGCGTACCTGGCCCGCGCGGCGTCATCCTTCGGCTCGGCCCAGTCGGCCCGGAGCGCCGGCGAGATCGTCGCCGCCCTGCTCGACGGCGACCGCCCACCGTTTCGGGTGCAGACACCGGAGGCGGCGCGCCAGTTCGTGGCGGCCAAGATCGCCGACCTCGACGGCGGAGTCGTGCAGCGGATGACGGCGACCTGGCTGGCCTGACGTCGGTCCCCGACTGATGAACGTGCGCCCGACCGAGAGCACCACCCCGGTCTCCGGATGGGTCAGGATTCGGATGAAGCCGGGCGCCCCGGCCGCAATCTCGCGTGCGGTATCGGGGTCGATCGGCCCGTACCCCTCGAGGTGGCCGGGTTCCTCGGAGTGGCCGAGGAGCGTCATCACCGGGACGGTGACGTGCACCGAGCCGCGGATGCCCTGGCCGACCCCCGATGCGGTAACCCCGTCGAGGATGAGGTCTTCGAACACGTCCGCCCGCAGCTGGGTCAGCGTGCGGGTCTCGTTCGGGCCCTGCAGTCTCATCCCCATCACGGTGAGGCGGTCGTGCGCGGCCTTCACTTTCTCCGCCGAGTCGTACCAGGACAGGGATGCCATCCCGTCGGCCTCGGGTTTGACGATCACCGTGCGGTCCGCCAGCGATTTCTGGTGCCGGGCCGTGATCGACTCCGGGTGCAGCCGTTCCCGCATGATCCGGGCCTTGTTCTTCAGGTTTGCCACGGTCAGGTGCGGGGCGGACTGCAGCAGCGTCTGTTCGAACCCGGCTAGCGCCTCGGCCGGCAGCGACCAGGACTGGTTGATCAGTACCTGCGCGTGCCGGTAAGTGATCGACCCGTCCTGCAGGGCCGCCCGGGTCGCGGGCAGTTCGTGCAGGAGGGTCTGGCTCTCGGCGATCAGGGTTTCGGTCGAGCGCACCGGCAGCCGCAGGGTGCAGGCCAGTTCGGTCACGAACTCCCGCTCGGCGACCTGTGCAGCGTCCCACCGGGCGCGGGGTATCCCGGCCGCGACCCCGGCCACTGCCGGGGTCCCTCCCTGGCCTTGTCCTTGGCTGCCTGGGCCGCGTCTCGGGCCAGGGCTTCGGCGAACCGGCGGGCCCGATCGACCTGTTCGGCCAGGCGGGCGTCAACCCGGGCGGCGTCCGCCTGCATCTCCCGGATGGCGTCGAAGTGACGACCCAGGCGTTCTCGCTGCCCACTGTCGGAGGGCTTCATGAGACACACGTTACGGCTGACCACTGACATTCCATGCTCCAGATCGGCACCCGTCAGCGCCCTGTGGATAACCTGATCAAACCCGTATTGTGGAGGAGTAGAAGCAGCCGTCGCAGGGCCCGCAGCGGGCCTCCGTCAATGGGCGCGCAGCACACATCCGTGTCACGTAAACTCGGATATTTTCGGGAAACGCCGGTTGTGGTGGCTGGGGTGACCCGGTGTTTCCGGACAGTCCTCCTGAATTCAGGATTGGATAGACAAATGGAACACGAGAAACACAAACACT